>NZ_LPWE01000005.1 GCF_001723355.1 Methyloceanibacter stevinii
GCTGCGCCGCCGCCGGCACCTCCGGGCTCGCCCTCTGGTTATGCGCCGCCCCCAGGGCCCGGCCCGGCCGCACCCCCGTCGCCGCCCGAGCCGGAAGCCGGAGCAAAGGGCGGCCTCTTCGGTAAGCTGATGGGCAAGTCCAAGCCTGAGCCTGCAGCGCCGCCGCCTGAGATGGCGCCGCCGCCCGACATGGCTCCGCCGCCGGGCGAGATGCCGCCTCCGGGTGCTGCGTCAGGGCCGGCGGATGCCGCGTTCGACGCATCCTTCCCGGGCATCGATGACGACCCCTCGGCGGCGGATGCGAATTTGGCCGCTGAGGCCTTCGGCGAATCGCTTGCCACCGCGAGCGCGGAGCCGGAAAAGAAGAAGCCGCCTGTCGTGGCGATCGGCTGGGGCATCCTCGGCATCATCGTGTTGGGCGTGCTCGGCCTGTTCTTCCTCGCGCCGCAGACCACGGTCTCGATCCTTCCCGGCGCCTCCCATCTGTACTCGGCGCTCGGCATGCAGGCCGGTGCGCAAGGCCTCCAGTTCGAGGGCGTGCGCTACGGCTGGACTAATGCCGGCGGACAGAACGTCCTCGAGGTGCAGGGCAGCGTGCGCAACACGAGCTCAGGGGCGATGAGCGTACCGACGGTGATCATCGTTCTACGCGACGAGAACGGGGAGGAGATCTCCGAGTGGACGACCGAGGTGGGTGCCGCAGAGCTCGGGCCCGACGAGGATGCACCGTTCTTGAAGCAAATTCCGGCGCCGCCCAGCAATGTGCGCAGTCTGAAAGTGCGCTTCGCAAAGGCAGGCTAGGGATCGTTCGGCCCGGCCGATGCCGGGCCGTTGATACAAGGCCGGCTGGGCAAGGGCAGCTTTGCAATGGCGGAACCGCCCGCGTTACATCCGATCGCGACACTCTACAGCGCGAAGGCGATCGCGGCGCGTGTCGATGCGCTGGCGGCCGGGATCGCCGATCGCAAGCTGCATGCCCCCCTCGTCGTCGCGGTGCTGAAAGGCAGCTTCATCTTCGTCGCCGATCTGATCCGCGCACTTCACGCCCATGGTCTGACGCCTGAGATCGACTTCATCTTTCTGGCGAGTTACGGCAGCGATACAGAAGGCGGTGCCGTCGAAATTCTGCGTGACGTGGAATCGGATATCGCCGGCCGCGACGTGATGATCGTCGACGATATCCTGGACTCTGGCCGGACGCTTCTCTTCGCCAAGGAGCGGCTGCGCGCCAAGGGCGCACGAACCGTGCTGAGCTGCGTTCTCCTCGACAAGAAGGCCCGCCGGACAGAGATGGTGACCGCGGACTTCACCGGCTTCGAATGTCCAGACCGCTTCGTGGTCGGCTACGGCATGGACCTCGGCAACCGCTACCGCGAGCTGCCCTTCATCGGCACTATCGAACCGGCCGGCTAGCGGTCGAGGATCGTGCGGATCTCCACCAGGTTCGCGCGCACCCTCAGAATGTAGAAGCCGAGCGTTGCCAGATGCGACGGCATGATCCAGCCGGCCTCCGCGCCGTTGGAAATGATGAACGGCGTGATGTTGAGCGAAGCGCGCAACTGCTCTTCCAATTCATCCCAAATGGCTTCCAAGCGTCGTTCCTTGATGACGTCCTCGAAGTCCGCGCGCGCCGCGGTCAGGATGCCGTAATAGGCATACACCTGTCCGTACGCGAACCAGAAGCGGTCGTCGGCCCGCGTGTCGAACCAGCCGCTGTTGTAGTTCTCGGAGCGCTCGCGCAACACGGCGGAGGTCGCGCCGATGTCCCTGGCGATGCGGTCGACAAATTCCAACAGGTTGTCGGCCCGTGCATCGAAGACCGCGTCGCATTTCTCGAGCCGGTCGTTGAACTTGTTCAGATCCTTGATGGCCGACCGGTAGAAGCTCGGCGTCGGCGTCTTGGGGCCGAATGGGCTCAGGGAAAAATACCACGTGGATTCGTTGAACTGCAGATCGCCGCGCGCTTCCTGCAGGTCCTTGTCGACCTGGGAGGTGCCCCGCACGCGGCCCAAAGCGTCGACCAGTTCCACCGAGGTCCGCTGGACGGCCTGATGCGCGCCGCGCTGGAACGCCGCCTTGTTGTCGAAGAACGGCGTCGCCTCCCACGGGATGCCGAACAGGCCCATCTTGTACAGCAGCATCGACGAGATCCAGGCGTTCTCGTTGACGTTGAAGTCCGTCAGGTTCGCGGTGGCATCGACGATCATCGAACGCCGGCAAGTCTTGTCGTTCGACCGGCTGGCCGCCTTGTCGGCTTCGTCCGGGTCGCCGCTGACAATGCCGCCGCTCGGCTCGGGAAGGTCGCCCGCTTCCTTCGTGGCGTTGGAATAGGCCTGCGCGTAATCGGGGTCGAATCCGTTCCAGACCTGGGTAGTCCAGAAGAAATAGCCGTAGAGCGGCACGAGCACGATGAGGAGGACGATGATCGTTATTTTGAGGATCATGCCGACGCGTCCGAACAGACCGCCGAGCCAAATGAAGGGTTTCGCAATGAAATTGAGAATGGATTTCAGCATGGACGGGCCGTCTCCTGACGCGAAAGGACTGTTGCCCAGACATATAGGGTGAGGGATGGCAGTTTTCTGACGGCGCCGTCAAAAAAGGCGCGGGAAACCTAGAAGGAGCGGATCAAGCGCTCCAGGTAGTCGAGCTCGAGGGTCGGCCGGCTGGGGTCGCCGATCCGCCGGCGCAGCTCGTCCAAGACCTCGCGGGCCTTTTGAATGTCGATCTCGTCGGGAACCGCTACCGACAGTCCAAGGTCGGGACGGTTGGAGCGGTCCGGCCGTCCCAGCGGGTCGCGGCCGTTGGAGCCGGGGCCTTGTCCGCCCTCCATCTCGCCTTGCGCCATCATTTGCTGCGCCATGGACTCGGTGCCTTCGCGCATCCGGTCGAGGGCCAGCGTCTGGTTCTGCGCCGCGCGGTCGTAGTTCTGCTCGGCGATGTCCTGCTCGGCCTGCTCCATCGCATCGCTCGCGCCTTCGAACTGCTCGGGCGGCTCTCCGCCCGCTTGGCGCATGCGCTCGATCAGCTGGTCCAGCTTCTTGCGCAAAGCCTCCTGGCGTTGCTGAAGGCTGCCTTGCGAGCCTTGCTGTTGCTGCTGGCCGAGTTGCTCTTCTCCGCCGCCGGGGGCGTCGCCTTGGCGTCCCGATTGGCCTTGCGCCCGTGCGCCGGCCTGACCGCCTTGGGGCATCTGGTCCGACAGCGGCGACATGGCGTCGCCGAAGCCCATGGGTGAGCCGGGCGGGCTGACGTCGAACTGCTGGTTCTGGCTACGGCCCTGACCCTGGCCTTCGCGCTGCTTGCGCTTCTCGCCAAACGTCTCGTCGAGCAGTTCCTGCTGGTCCGAGGCGACCTCGTCGAGATCGCGCATCATCTCCTGCGCCTTTTGCTGCTGCTCGCTCTGCGGTTGGTTGTCCGCTTGCAGCCGGTCGAGGATGTCGTTCAGCTCCGACAGCATCTTCTCGGCCATGTCCTTCGAGCCCGCTTCCGCGAGGTCCTTGATGCTCTCCAGCATCTTGTCCAGGTCCTGCTCGGAGACGAGATCATCCCGATTGTTCTTGGGCTGACCGGCAATGTCGGTTTGGTCTTTCTGCTGCGCCGCGAGGGCCTGCAGATAGCGCGACAGCGCCGCGCGCAATTCTTCGATGCGCTTCTTGATCTCTTCGGCCGGCGCGTTCTCGCGTAGCGCCTGCATGAGAGCATCCTGTGCGGACCTCAGATCCCGCTCCGCGGCCGGCAGGTCGCCTTCTTCGATGCGCAGGGCCGTGGACCACAGTTGATCGACGACTGCCTTCACCGACTCGATCGAGGGATCGTTGTCGAGCCGCCAGTATGCGTTACGCAGGGATAGATAGACGACCGTGTCTTCGGTCGCCTTCTCGCCGCCGAGCGTCAGCGCGCCCAGCGCGCGGGCGACGCGGGGTGTTTGGCCGGGGTCCATCACCAGGTTGCGGCGCTGCTCGATCACGGCTCTGGCCAGCGGTTTGGTGAAGCTGCGGGCCGGCAGGATCAGCGGATAGGGTTCGCTCGTGCCGACCTGGTCGGCCTGGTCGCGTGCGGTCAGGGTCATCACGACCTGAAGTCCGGCCCAGGGATGGGCGGTCAGATCCTGGGTGGCCCGGCCTTCGACCTTTTTCGCGTTGCTGCGCGGCAGCTGCAGCACGATCTTCGGCGGCGCGAACAGGGGCTCGACTTCGGCGAGGTCTCCCCGCTCTTCGTCGGGCATGTCTCCGGCCATGTCTTCAGCCATGTCGGACATTTCGCTTCCGGCCAGAACGAACTGAGCCTCGGCGCTCGCCACGCCGTAGTCGTCGGTTGCGCCGTACTCGACCCGTAGAGCGCCGCGCGGCATTGAGGTCGGCGCGGTCAGAAGGCTGATCTGGGGCGCGGCGTCCTCGATCATCGAAAGTTGCCATTGTGCGACCGTCGATCCGCCGATGCGGAGATCGGCCGTCACGGGGCTTAGGAGGCCGGCGTGAAATTCCATCAGACCCGCTGCCGACCCTTCCTTAGGCTCGACGGTCCGGGTCTCGCCCGTTTCGTCGGCAAGCGTCAGGGTCACGCGATCGCCGTCGGGCGCATGGGCGCGGACAATGAGTTGGCTGCGCACGGGTACGGACAGGGCCCGGAAGGTCTCGGCTCCCCGGCCCACTTGTTCCGTTCCGTCGGCGAGGACCACCGGCGCCATGGCGGTATAGACAGGCGGCGTGATCCACGCATCGAGGCGCACCAGTTGCGTCGAAGCGGTGGCTGCCGGAAGGAATGCTGCCTTGATCCGCGATCCCGCATCGCCGCCCGCGGCGAAGAATGCCACGACGAGCGTCAGCACCAGTGCGGCCCGGATTGCAAAGGGATCGTCGCGATCCGCCCGCGGCTTCGGCCAGGACGGCTTCAAGCGGGCCACCAGCCGCGCCAGACGCTTCCGGTGCAACGCCCAAAGCTGAGCCGGTGCCGTACCGGGAGCCGCTTCGAGCGTGTCCTCGTAGGACGAGGCGGGCCGGTGCTGGATCCCCGAATCGCGTTCGAGCCGCCGCAGGGCCTCGGCGCGCGTCGGTACGTCGATGCGCCAGAGCGGCACCAGCGCGACCACGAAGGCGACGAGGAAAAGGCCAAGAAGGATCTGATGGGCCAGCGCCGGGAGCAGGCTCCAGCCGCCGAGCAGGGAAAAGACGAGGAACGCGCAAACCACGACGAAAGGCCAGAGCAGCGCCTCGAACGCGCGCTCGACCAGAAGCGAGAGCCAGCTCAAGCCGACACGGCGCTCGAAGCGGCGCTTCAGCGTGTCCGGGGCGGGTGCAGTGGTTGCAGCGTCTTTCGAGCGGGACGGTCTCGCCATGATCCGAAATATCTAGCACAGACGGGCGCGGAGCCCAGATTACATCACGGTAATTTTCCTAGAACTTTCCTTGGCCAACCGGGCGAATTCGGGGCGCGGCGGCGCCGAATTCGCCTAGAGCCAGTCCGGAAGGCGCTCGGCCGCCAGCATGTCCTCGTAGCTCGGCCGGGGCCGGGTCACGCAATAGTCGGAGCCCGAGACCAGCACTTCGGGGACCAGGAGGCGGCTGTTGTATTGAGAGGCCTGGACCGCGCCATAGGCGCCGGCGGTCATGACGGCGATGAGATCGCCGGGATTGAGCTCCGGCAGGGGCCGCGCGAGAGCGAGATAATCGCCGGTCTCGCAGACGGGTCCCACCACGTCCGTGATGCGTGTGGCCGTCTCGGGCCCGGGTTCGACGACCGGCAGAATCCGGTGATAGGCCTCGTAGAGCGTCGGCCGGATCAGATCGTTCATGGCAGCGTCCACGATCGTGAACGTCTTTTCCGGCGCGGTCTTCACGTAAAGGACTCTCGACACGAGGATCCCCGCATTACCGGCGATCATCCGGCCCGGCTCGAACAGAAGCCGCACGCCGAGGTCGCCCATGGACTCGTTGACGAGCCGTGCATAGTCCGTCGGCAGCGGCGGATCCGGCTCGTCGGTCCGGTAGGGAATGCCGAGCCCGCCGCCGAGATTGACGAACTCGATGGCAACGCCCGACCCGCGCAACGTCGTGACCAACTCCTTGAGGAGCGCGAAGGCGTTTGCGAACGGTGCAAGGTCGGTGATCTGGCTGCCGATATGCATATGGACGCCCGCCGGCTGGATGCCGGGAAGCTCGGTTGCCTGGCGATAAAGCGAGGGCGCCGCGCCGAAGGGGATGCCGAACTTGTTCTCCGCCTTGCCGGTCGAAATCTTGTGGTGCGTGCCGGCGTCCACGTCCGGGTTCACGCGAAAGGCGATACGGGCCGTCTTGCCCTTCGCGGCCGCGACCTCGCTGAGGGCGTAGAGCTCCGGTTCGGACTCGACGTTGAAGGCGTAGATGCCTGCGTCCAGTGCGAACGCCATTTCGTTCTTGGTCTTGCCGACTCCGGAAAAGACCACGCGCTCACCCGGCACGCCGACGGCCAGCGCCCGGCGCAGTTCGCCTTCGGAGACAACATCCATGCCGGCGCCTTGCTTGGCGAGCGTCGCCAGCACGCCGAGATTGGAGTTGGCCTTGATGGCGTAGCAGACGAGCGTGTCCGCGCGCGCGGCGAACGCATCGGCGAAGACGCCGATGTGCCGCTCGAAGGTCGCGGTGGAATAGCAATAGAAGGGCGTTCCGACGTCGGCGGCCAAAGCGCACAGATCGACGTCCTCGGCGTGCAGCACAGGGTCCTCGGATACGCCGCGCCGGTAGGCGAAATGATGCATGGGACGAAAGTTGTCTGGGGCCTAGATCGTTCGGGCCGGGCTAGTGAATAATGTCGTCGAGGATCGGGATGCGCCGATCAGGAGCGTCGGACTGTTTGGTGGAGGGGTCGGCGGGAACCTCGGGGTAGCGGGCCTCGGGACGCTCGAGCGAACCGCGGCGCCCGCAGCCGGAAAGGCCGACGGCGAGAACAAGCGCCAATGATAAGAGAATGCGCGCGGCGCTTCCCATCACTACCATCCCTTGAGGGTCTGACCCTGTCTTCGTCTAAAACGCGTGTCCCGCGAAATAAAGTCCCGTACCGGCGGGCGTCTTGCGCGCCCGTCCAGACCTTCTTTTATCGCGAGACGGCGTCCTTCTCCAAACGCTTTATCCAGCGCTTGGCCTCGCGCCTCACGTTCGAGGGGGCCGTGCCGCCGTAACTGGTCCGGCTTTTCGCGGAGCGGGCGGGATCCAGGACGTTGAACACGTCGTCGGTGATCCTGGGTTCCACGCCCTGCAGGTCGGACAGCTGCAACCGCTTGAGGTCTATGCCTTTTTTCTCCGCAAGCGCCACGATCGTGCCGGTGATGTGGTGCGCCTCGCGGAAGGGCGTGTCGAGGTTCTGCACGAGCCAGTCGGCCAAATCCGTCGCCGTGGAGTATTCGCTCCCGGCGGCTTTCTTCATGGCCTTGGCGTTCACCTCGAGGTCGGCAACCATGCCGGAAAGGGCGGAAATCCCCAATTTCAGGGCATCGAGCGCGTCGAAGACGGGCTCCTTGTCCTCCTGCATGTCCTTCGCATAGGCCAGCGGCAGCCCCTTCATGACCATCAGCAGCGCCTGGAAGGCGCCGGCGATGCGGCCGGTCTTGGCCCGCACCAGCTCCGCCGCGTCCGGGTTGCGCTTCTGGGGCATGATCGAGGACCCGGTGGAGAACGAATCCGACAGCCGGGCAAAGCCGAACTGAGGCGATGTCCACAGCACGATCTCCTCGGCAAGCCGGGAAAGGTGGATCGCCGCGATGGAGGCGGCCGCCAGCGTCTCGAGCGCGAAGTCCCGGTCGGAGACCGAATCGAGGGAATTGGCCGTCGGCCGGTCGAACCCAAGCGCCTTCGCCGTGTGCTGCCTGTCGACCGGGAAGCTCGTGCCGGCGAGCGCCGCCGATCCCAGCGGACACTCGTTCAGCCGCTTGGCCGCGTCCAGAAACCGGCCGCGGTCGCGGGCGAACATCTCCACATAGGCGAGGCAATGATGGCCGAACGTGATGGGCTGGGCGGTCTGCAAATGGGTGAACCCCGGCATGACCGTCGCGGCTTCCTCGAGCGCCCGGGTCGCCAACGCAAGCTGAAGCTGCGCGAGTCCAGCCTCGATGAGGCCGATCTCGTCGCGGACATAGAGCTTGAAGTCGGTGGCAACCTGGTCGTTGCGGGACCGGGCCGTATGGAGCTTGCCGGCCACCGGACCGATGATCTCCTTCAGCCGGTTCTCCACATTGAGGTGAATGTCCTCCAAGGCTCGCGAGAAGTTGAAGTCGCCCGCCTCGATCTCGGCAAGGATTTGGTCGAGTCCATCGGCGATCTTGGACGCATCGCCGGGCGCGAGAATGCCTGTCGCCTCGAGCATGGCGACGTGCGCTTTGGACGCCTCGATGTCGTGCCGCCAGAGCCGCTTGTCGAAATCGATGGAGGCATTTATGTCCTCCATGATGTCGGAGGGGCTAGAGGCGAAACGGCCGCCCCACATTGTGTTGGTCATGATGGTCCGGTCTGAAACTTAGGTGAGTTCTTAAGAACTCAGGTTCAAAGAGAACGTCGTGAACAGTTCGCAGAAACGCAAGCACACGATATCCCCGGCCACATATGCGGTCGCAGTCGCGGTCGCACTCCTTGCCGGGTTCGGCACGGTATATTGGCTTTCCACCCCCTCTGACAATCGTTCGGACGCAGCTTCCTCGTCAGGGTCCGCTTCGGACCGGACCGGCGGCGCGGTCGCGGGGCCTCTCAAGGGACTGAATACCGGCGCTATGACGGCTTTCGTTGTGCGGCCCGAGCCTGTGACGCTCCCTGATTTCGCCTTCGAAGCCCCCGGCGGAGCGACGGTGACGTCCGAGGATCTGAAGGGCAAGGTTGTGCTCTTGAACGTCTGGGCCACGTGGTGCGTGCCATGCCGGGAGGAGATGCCCCAGCTGAACGCGCTGCAATCCGAGCTGGGCGGCGATGGCTTCGAAGTGGTCGCCCTCAATATCGACAAGGGCGGTCCGGAAAAGGCCGAGACGTTCCTGGAGGAGACAGGGGCGACCGATCTCAAGGCCTATTACGATCCGAGCGGCAAACTCTTTTCGACGCTCAAGGCGGTGGGCATGCCGACCACGCTGCTGATCGGCCCGGAAGGGAAGGAGATGGGGCGTCTCGTCGGCCCCGCTAATTGGGCCGCCCCCGAGGCCAAGGCCTTGATTGAGGCTGCGATCGGCGCAGCGCAAAGCGGATCCAAGTGACGCAAGTCCAGCCCGACGAGGTGGTCCGCTATTGGTTCGAGACGCTCTCGCCGGATGACTGGTATCGAGCGCCGCCCGAGGTCGATGCGGAGATCGCGCGCCGGTTCGGCCAACTCTATGAGAGTCTGAGAGATGCGGTCCCCGGCGACTGGCTACGGACGCCGCAGGGCAGGCTTGCTGCGATCCTCGTGCTCGATCAGTTTCCCCGTAACATCCATCGCGGCACACCTCAGGCGTTTGCGACGGACGACAAGGCCTTGGCGCTCTCGAAGGACGCCATCGCGGCCGGGGCGGATATGGAACTGCCGGAGGAGCAGTGCGCCTTTCTCTATATGCCGTTCCAGCACGCGGAAAACTTGGCGGAGCAGCGCCGGTCCCTCGAGCTCTTCGAGGCCCTGGGCAACCCGAACAATCTGGATTTCGCCGTCCGCCATTATGACATCATCGCGCGGTTCGGCCGGTTCCCGCACCGGAACGACGTACTCGGCCGGGAGTCCACGCCGGAAGAGCTCGCGTTCCTGAAAGAACCCGGCTCGTCGTTCTAGGCCGCCGCTAGCGCACGGGCGCGAGCGCGTCTTCCTCGAGCCGATAGGTGTAGTTGCAGGTTTCTTCCTTGGGCCGGTTGCA
The DNA here is from genome assembly GCF_001723355.1 of Methyloceanibacter stevinii. Taxonomy (NCBI): domain Bacteria; kingdom Pseudomonadati; phylum Pseudomonadota; class Alphaproteobacteria; order Hyphomicrobiales; family Hyphomicrobiaceae; genus Methyloceanibacter; species Methyloceanibacter stevinii. The sequence goes on from NZ_LPWE01000005.1 coordinate 9,833, forward strand.
GGGCAGACCGTAGGTCGTCACATGCATCTGACGCTCTTTTCCGCTCGTGGAGAATTTGTGGCTCTTCACGAAATCCTCGAAGACCTTGTCCCAGTCATCGCCGCTCGAATAGTAGAGCTGCAACAGGCAACCGTTCTCGCTACAGGCCGGGTTGCTTCCGTTCTTACAGACGAGCTTGCTGTAGTCGGCGATCCAGTCAGGCCGGCCGTCGCCGTTGAGGTCGTCACTCTGCAAGACGTTGGCGACGTCGGGCTTCCCGTCTTCCTTGCGACACCGATCCGCGGCCTCTGCGACGGTCTCGGCCATCTCGTCCGGGAACTCCGCCATAAGCTCCGCCGCCGCATGTGGCGCAAGCGGGCCCGATAAACAGGCCAAGGCTGCGAGGGTCGAAAGGGTAAGCCTGAATGTCACGGTGCGAGGGCTTCAGTTCAAGGGTGGCAACGGTGTCGGTATGTCAGCCAGTCGCGTGACCGGCGTCTGCGACGGGAACAGGTCCGGCGTGAGTTCCGGCCGAATGGCCCCGTAGTTCGGACCGCAAATGATCTTCCCAAGATGTACCGGACGGTCGTCCCGGTCGGCCGGCAGGGGCAGACCGTTCAAACTGGTTCCGAACAACGATTTCCAGAAATAGCGTTTGAAGCCGTTCTCGAGGAGTTGAGCGGCGCGTTCGTTTCGGATGCGGGTCGATTTTTCACCGAGGACAACGGCTACCAGCTTACGGCCGTCCCGTGTCGCGCTGACCACGATGTTGAAGCCGGAGTGGCAGATGAATCCCGTCTTCATGCCGTCGGCACCGTTGAAGGTGCGCAACAGGCCGTTATGTGTCCGGAGCTGCCGCTTCGCGACGCTGACCGATTTCATCGAGAAGATATCGGCGTATTCCGGGAACTCGATAATGAGCGCGCGCGCAAGGCGCCCCAAATCGCGTGCGGTCGTATATTGCTGCTCGTTCGGCAGGCCGTGCGGATTCGCAAATTGGGTGCTGGTCATCCCCAGCCGTTTAGCCGCCTCGTTCATGCGTTCGATAAAGGCTTCCTCGGATCCGCCGACGGTCTCCGCCACCATGACGGCGACGTCGTTGGCGGACTTGACGATGATGACGCGGATCGCTGTTTCGAGCGGAATCGACGAGCCGACGGGCAGTCCTAGCTTCGTGGGCGGCTGGGCCAGGGCATTCTTGGTGACGATGGCCGGCGTGTCAGGCTTGACCTCGCCGTTGCGCAGCGCGTGGAAGGCGACATAGGCCGTCATCATCTTGGTGAGCGAGGCCGGAAACCAGAGCGTGTCGGGGTCCTCGGCGTAGAAGACGGTGCCGTTGTAGGGTTCGAAGACGAGGGCGGGGCTGGCTTTGGCGGCGCTTGAACCCAGAAGCGCGGCAACGGCGACAAGGCAAAAAAAGGCACGCCTCAGCATGAAAATTTATCCCCTTCGGTCCTTGCGCCGCGCATATGTCCGGATCGCCGCGGCACGGCCGAGACTGCACGGAAACATGTCTCCGGCTCAATCCCCCAGCGCGGATCGGCCGCCTTGTTTCACACGCAAATTCGACTGTTCCGTGACAGGCACCACCCTGGTGGCCGCAAGACCTGTGCAGCCACTCTACCCGCCGCAACACTAGCGTCCTTGCGCGGTTTCGCAAGCCGCGGCGGGTGACTTCCGGGCCCTTTTCCGCCGGCTGAGGCTAGACGGCACGGTGGTCGAGGATCCAATCGGCTGCGGCCGGGAGGTCCTCCGCCATTGCCGTCGGCGAGGGCTCGAAGCGGTGCTCGTCCCTATCGCGGTATTTGCCGGTGCGCACGAGAATGGCCTGTGTCAGGCCGGCCTTGAGTGCGCCGGCGACATCGCTTTCCGCGTCGTCGCCCACCATCACGGCGTCCTCGGGCCCGCAGTCCATGCTGGCAAGCGCCGCTTCGAAGAAATCGGGCGAGGGCTTACCGAGCACGATCGCTTCCTTGCCGCTCGAATATTCCAAGGCGGTCACGAAGGCGCCGGCATCCAGGCTGAGCTTCCCGTCGTCGTCCATGAAGGTGCGGTTCTTGGCGAGCGCCAGAAACGCGGCGCCATCGATGAGTTCACGGAAGGCGCGGTTCATATTCTCGTAGGAGAATTCGCGGCCCGCATCGCCGACCACGACCGCGCGGGCGGGCCCGTCGCAAGTATCGGCGAACTCCTTCTCTAGGTTCGGATGAACCAAAAGAAGCGGTGAAGCGTCGTGCTTGGCGAGCCAGGTCCGCGCGGCTTGGCCGGGCGTGAATAATTCTTCGCCGGTGATTTCGAGACCCAGCCCCGTCAGGCGGCTGACCAGTTCCTTCTTGGTCTTCGTCGTCGTGTTGGTGACGAAGCGGATTGGCAGCCCGGCCTCGTGCAGCCGGTGCACGGCCTCGACCGCGCCGGGGAGCACATGGTCTCCCTCGTAGACCACGCCCGCCAAATCGAGAAGGACACCACGGATCATATCCGCAGCGTGGCGTAGAACGCGTGCCCGGATCAAGCGCCGCAGCGTCGCGGGGCTGGCACCGGGAAGGGCTGTGCAGGGCCGTGCCCTATCACCGCGCGATCAATCGCCCTAGTGTTACGCTTTGATCCGCAAGCCAACGACAAGCCAACAAGAAGTCAGTGCGAACCCGCGCATGAGTGCCCTTTTCGAAGAACTTGATTATTGCCCGACCCCGATCGGGGCAGTGAGCTTGCGCCGGCGCCGGGATCTCAAGCTCGGCGTGGACGTGTTCGAAATCAAGCTCGGCGACGAGTCCCTGATGACGAGCCTCTTCACCGCGTCCGAGATCGCCTTGGCGCGACTCGGGATTGCGGCGCTGGACGATGCCAGGGCGCCCAACATCGTCGTCGGCGGTCTTGGGCTCGGCTACACGGCGCAAGCTGTTCTGGAAGGCGCACCGGACGCCTCGCTGATCGTTGTGGAAGCGCTCGCGCCCGTGATCGAATGGCACGAAAACGGGTTGCTGCCGCTCGGAACGGCGCTCGCGGAAGATCCGCATTGCCGCCTGGTCCAGGGCGACTTCTTCGCGATGGGGGCGTCGGAGGAAGGGTTCGATCCTGAGACGCCCGGGCGCTCGTTCGATGCGATCCTCGTCGATATCGATCATTCGCCGGCGGCGCTGTTGGACGAGCGCAGCGAGTCCTTCTATCAGCCGGATGGTTTGCGCAAGCTCGCCCGGCATCTTCGGCCCGGCGCCGTGTTCGGCTTGTGGTCGGACGCGCTGCCCGACGACGCCTTCCTCGCGCGCCTGGACAGTGTCTTTGCAGAGGCGCGCGCCGAACCGGTCACGTTTCACAATCCGCTGCAGGACCGGCCGTTTACCCAGACGGTCTATGTCGCGCGAACCGAACCGGGAGCGGCGTCATGAGAGCGACGGAAGCGGACCTGCGCGCGCTGAGGGCGCAATTGGCGGAACGGCTGCGCGACTTGCGCGATACGAGCGAGACGACGGCGGACAATCGCCGGCCCGTCGAGCTCGACCAGACGTCCGTGGGCCGGGTGTCGCGCATGGACGCTATGCAAGTCCAGGCCATGGCCGTGGCGACGGAGCAGCGCCGTCACGACGAGGCGCGGCGCATCGAGGCCGCAATCCAGCGTATCGACGAGGGCGAATACGGGTATTGCACCGCCTGCGGCGAGGAGATCGCCGAAAAGCGCCTGGCGGCGGATCCTGCCGTCGCCACGTGCATCAAGTGCGCCGCGTGAACGGCGCCGGACTCAGAGTCTCTCGGTGATCAGCACGAGCCGCAGGTCGTTGACATTGGTCATAGTCGGGCCCGTTTCGAGCAGGTCGCCGATGCCTTTGAAGAACGAGTACGGATCATTGTTGGCCAGCATGGCCTTGGCGCTGATGCCGGCCGCCTCGGCGCGCTTCAGCGTGTCCGGATAGAGCAGCGCGCCGGCATTGTCTTCCGATCCGTCCACGCCGTCCGTGTCGCCGGCCAGGGCGTAGATGTTCGGCATGCCGTCCAGCGCGATGCTCATGGATAGCAGAAACTCCGTATTCGGACCGCCTTTGCCGTTGCCGGTGAGCGTGACCGTAGTCTCGCCGCCCGAGATGAGCACGCATGGCGGCTCCACGGGCTGACCGCGCATGGTGCATTGGCGCGCGATGCCTGCGTGAACCAGCGCCACGTCGCGGGACTCGCCCTCGATGCTGTCGCCGAGGATCACCGGCGTCACGCCGGCGTCCCGCGCGACCGCGGCCGCGGCTTCGAGCGAGGCCTGAGGCGTGGCGATCATGACGTTCTCGACACGGTCGAAACATTTGTCGCCGGGCTTGGGCGTCTCCTCGATGGTCTCAAGCACCTGCCGCACATTGGCGGGCAGATCGATCCCGTATTTGTCGACGATGGCGATCGCGTCGGCATTGGTGGACGGGTCGGGAACGGTCGGTCCGGATGCGATGATGGAGGCATCGTCGCCCGGCACGTCGGAGATCATCAGAGCCACGACTTTCGCGGGGTATGCGGCACGCGCGAGCCGTCCGCCCTTGATGGCCGACAGATGCTTCCGCACCGTATTCATTTCGGAAATGGTCGCGCCGCTCGCGAGCAAGGCCTTGTTCACGGCCTGCTTGTCTTCAAGTGAAATTCCGTCCGCGGGCGCCGCCAACAGCGCGGAGCCGCCTCCAGAGATGAGCGCAAGCACGAGGTCGTCCTCGGTCAGATCTTGCACGGCCTTGAAGATGCGCTGCGCGGCTTCGCGGCCCGCGGCGTCCGGTACGGGGTGCGCGGCCTCGACGACCTCCAAGCGCTCCGTGGGCAGCCGATAGCCGTAACGCGTGACGACGACGCCGTCGAGCGGGCCATCCCAAGCGTCTTCCAGCGCCTTCGCCATGGCGCCGGATGCCTTGCCAGCACCGATGATGACGGTGCGGCCTTTGGGGCGTTCGGGCAGGTGAGGCGGTACGCAGAGCGAGGGCAGGGCGGCATCCACGCCGGCCTTGAACATGGCCTTCAGCAAGTCTTCTGGGGACATCTGGTCCGCTCCGCTCCCTGTTGATTGTTGTTGGCGATGAAACTGCACAGACGATTGCCAGAAGGCAAGCGAATGAATACGGTGCGCGTCCGTTTCGCGAAAATTCGCGTGTTCCAAAAGACAAGTGAGGCTGGGAGTAGACGATTATGTCCGAGGGCTCGAGCGAACAACACAGGAAGCCGAAATCTGATATCGAGATCAGTCAGGCGGCCACGATGCAGCCGATCCTGGACGTGGCTAAGGACAAGCTCGGCATCGAGGCGAAGGACCTTATTCCTTACGGGCACTACAAGGCCAAGGTCTCTCTCGACTATATCGACAGCCTCAAGGGCAAGCCGGACGGCAAGCTCATCTTGGTCACCGCGATCACGCCGACGCCAGCCGGCGAAGGCAAGACGACGACCACGGTCGGGCTCGGCGACGCGCTCAATCTGATCGGCAAGAAGACGATCATGTGCCTGCGCGAACCGAGCCTTGGTCCGTGCTTCGGCATGAAGGGCGGTGCGGCCGGCGGCGGCTACGCACAGGTCGTGCCGATGGAGGACATCAACCTTCATTTCACCGGCGACTTCCACGCGATCGGCGCCGCCAACAATCTGCTCGCCGCGATGATCGACAACCACATCTATTGGGGCAACAAGCTCGACATCGACGCGCGGCGCGTCACGTGGCGCCGCGGCATCGATATGAACGACCGTGCGTTGCGTTCCATCGTCACGTCGCTAGGCGGCGTGACCAACGGGTTCCCGCGCGAGGCGGGCTTCGACATCGTCGTAGCCTCGGAGGTCATGGCGATCTTCTGTCTGGCGAAAGACCGGGCGGACCTTCAGCGGCGCCTGGGACAGATTCAGATCGGACAGACGCGCGACAAGGCGGCCGTGACGGCCGACCAGATTTCGGCGGCGGGCGCCATGGCCGCGCTGCTGAAGGACGCGCTGGCGCCGAACATGGTGCAGACGCTTGAGAACAACCCGGCGTTCATCCATGGCGGCCCGTTCGCGAACATCGCCCATGGCTGCAACTCCGTGATCGCCACCAAGGCCGCGCTGAAGCTTGCGGACTACGTGGTGACCGAGGCTGGCTTCGGCGCCGATCTCGGCGCGGAGAAGTTCTTCGACATCAAGTGCCGCAAGGCGGGCCTCAAGCCCGATTGCGTGGTGATCGTGGCGACGATCCGCGCGCTCAAGATGCATGGCGGCGTCGCCAAGGACGATCTCAAGAAGGAGAATCTCGACGCGCTGGAGAAGGGCTTCGCCAATCTCGAAAAGCACATCGAGAATGTCCGCAAGTTCCACGTTCCGGTGGTGGTTGCGGTCAACCGCTTCTCGCTCGATACGGACGACGAGATCGCCCTGCTTCAGCGGCTCTGCTCGACGGCCAGCGCCGAATGCGTGATGTCCGACCACTGGGCCCTTGGCGGGGCGGGTGCCAAAGACTTGGCCGAAACCGTGGTCAAGACCATCGACACCAAGCCGTCGGACTTCCAGCCGCTGTATCCGGACGACACGCCGCTGTGGGACAAGGTGCGCACGGTCGCGCAGGAGATCTACGGCGCCGAGGACATTACCGGGCCGAAGGCGGTCCGCGACAAGTTCGCGGAGCTCGAAAAGGAAGGGTTCGGTAAGCTTCCGATCTGCATTGCGAAGACCCAGTACAGCTTCACGACCAATCCCGATGCCAAGGGTGTGCCGCTTGGTCACACCATTCCGGTCCGCGAAGTGCGGCTTTCGGCCGGCGCGGAGTTCATCGTGGTGATCTGCGGAGACATTATGACAATGCCGGGTCTGCCACGGGTTCCGGCCGCCAATAACATCGAATTGGACGCCGAAGGCAGGATTACCGGACTGTTCTAGCCGGGCCCTTCCAGGGAAAGCAAAAGGGTTGCCAGGGGCGCGAGCGGGCGCTACCACCATACGAAAGTCGTATGGTCTGGGCCTGCTTGGGCTCCGGGCAAACAACAATTCCCTAGGAGAGGAATCCCATGGCTGGAGCCAGGCGGCCAGGTCGTAATTTTCTATTTGTGCCGGGTCCGACCAATGTGCCGGACCGCATTCTCCGGGCCATGCACGTGCCGATGGAGGATCATCGGTCCCCTGACTTTCCGAGCCTGACAATCCCGCTCTTCGAGGAGATGAAGAAGGTCTTCCAGACCAAGGAAGGCCAAGTCGTCATCTTCCCGTCCAGTGGTACGGGCGCCTGGGAATCGGCTCTGACCAACACCCGTTCGCCGGGCGACAAGCTCCTCGCGCCGCGCTTCGGCCAGTTCAGCCATCTGTGGATCGAACTCGCCCGCCGTCATGGGCTCCAGGTCGTCGTGCAGGAGGAAGAATGGGGCACGGGCGCCGATCCGGACCGGATCGAAGAGGCGCTCCGGGCGGATAAAGCACACGAAATCAAAGGTATACTGGTGGTCCACAACGAGACCGCCACGGGCGTGACCTCCGACGTTGCCGCCGTACGGCGCGCCATCGACGCGGCCGGCCATCCGGCGCTGCTCTATGTGGATGGCGTCAGCTCCATCGGCAGCATCGACTTCCGCTTCGACGAATGGGGTGTCGACCTCGCCATCACCGGTTCGCAGAAGGGCATGATGCTCCCGGCCGGTCTCGGCATCCTCTGCGCGAGCCCCAAGGCGCTGGCGCAGATGGAAGCGGCCAAGTGCACGCGCGCCTATTTCAACCTCGCCGACCACATCAACGCGAATGCGGGCGGCTACTTCCCGTACACGCCTGCGCTGCCGCTGCTGTATGGCTTGCGCGAATCCCTGGCGATGATGTTCGAGGAAGGCCTTGAGAACGTGTTCGCCCGCCATCGCTATCTCGCGAGCGGGACACGGGCCGCCGTCGATGCCTGGGGTCTGTCGCTGTGCGCGAAGGAACCCAAGTGGCAGTCCGATACGGTCAGCGCGATCATGGTGCCGAACGGCTTCAACGGCGCCGATGTGATCGAGCGCGCTTATCGCCGCTACAATCTCGCGCTGGGTGCAGGCTTGTCGGAAGTCGCCGGCAAGTTGTTCCGTATCGGCCATCTTGGCGATCTCAATGAACTGATGTTGCTCGGCGCCATTTCCGGGGCCGAGATGTCAATGCGCGATGTCGGCATCCAGGTCGAGCCCGGTTCGGGCGTGGCAGCCGCGCAAGAGTATTTCCGCAACGCCTATGGCGCCGCCGATCAGCGCTTGGCCGCGGAGTAGGGAGCCGGGCACTTCACCAGCAAGGGCTAGGTTCATGACGAAACGCTACCCGGGGTAGGGCTCGCCCGCACCGGGGAGGTCATCACGGCGCGGGCGGTAGCCGCCGGCCGCACAAACAGGGGGGTTCAGTGGAACACGAGATCGTCTTCCTCGATCGCGAGTCGGTTGGCGCCGATGTCCGCAAGGCCAAATTTCCGCACAACTACACGGAGTACCAATCGACTTGGACTCCCGAGGATATCGTCGAGCGTCTGAAAGACGCGAGCATCGCGATCATCAATAAGGTGCCGATGCGCGAGGAGGTCCTCAAGCAGCTTCCGAAGCTCAAGCTGATCGCCGTCGCGGCGACCGGCACCGACGTCGTCGACAAGGCCTACTGCAAGGCCAACGGCATCACCGTCGTCAACATTCGCGGCTATGCGTTCAACACCGTGCCTGAGCACGTGATCGCGCTGATGTTCGCGTTGCGGCGTAATCTTCTCGCCTACATCGAGGACACGCGAAACGGACGCTGGGCCGAGGTCGACCAGTTCTGCTTCTTCGATCATCCGATCCGCGACATTGCCGGCTCCACCATGGGCGTCGTCGGCTACGGCGCCATCGGCAAGGCGGTCGCCAAGCGGGCCGAGTGCCTTGGCATGAAGATCCTGCCGTATGACGTGTTCCCGCAGGACGGGCTCGTCGATCTCGAGACGGTGCTCAAGGAAAGCGACGTCATCACGCTCCACTGCCCGCTGACGCCCGAGACGGCGAACATGATCGGCGAGAAGGAGCTGAAGATGATGAAGCCCACGTCGATCCTGATCAACACGGCGCGAGGCGGTCTCGTCGACGAAGCGGCGCTTGCCGAAGCGCTGAAAGCCGGCACGATCGCGGGCGCAGGGTTCGATGTGCTCACCACCGAGCCGCCGAAGGACGGAAACATCCTTCTGGATCTCAAGATGCCGAACTTCATCGTCACGCCGCACGTGGCGTGGGCGAGCCGCGAGGCCATGCAGATCCTGGCCGACCAACTCATGGACAACATCGATGCGTTCGTTGCGGGCAACCCGCAGAACGTCGTCGAATAACGCGTAAAGGGAAACCGCAATGAAGAAACTGCTGTTCTTGTTCGACACCGATCCTGTGCCGAGCGTCTTCGATACGGTTGTCGGCTACGACGGCGGTGCAGACAATGTCACCGGCTATGCGGCAGTCGCGCCCGATAATGTCGGTGCACTGATCGATGGCTGCATTTACACGCGCGGCGGCAAAGACAAGCAGAACACCGCGATCTTCGTGGGCGGTGGCAACATGGCCAAGGGCGAAGAGCTGTTCGAGACGGTGAAGAAGCACTTCTTCGGCCCGTTCCGCGTCTCCGTGATGCTGGACTCGAACGGCTCCAACACGACGGCAGCCGCCGGCGTGGCGCTGCTGGCCAAGGGACGCGATCTCAAGGGCAAGAAGGCCGTGGTTCTCGCCGGTACGGGCCCCGTCGGCATGCGCGCCGCGGGCTTCTTCGGTATGGAAGGATGCGACGTCACCATCACTTCGCGCACGAAGGAGCGCGCCGAAGAGGCGGCGAAGGTCATCGCGAAGCGTTTCGGCATCAAGGTCTCAGGCGCCGCGGGCGCGACGGATGAGGAGCGCGCCGAGGCCGTCAAGGACGCCAATATCGTTTACTCGGCCGGCGCGATCGGCGTGCAGCTGCTGCCGAAGTCGGCCTGGGAGAACAATCCCAATATCGAGCTCCTGGCGGATGTGAACGCGCAGCCGCCCATGGGCATCGAAGGCGTCGACGCCATGGACAAGGGCAAGGATGTCGGCGGCGGCAAGCTCGGCTATGGCGCGCTTGGTATCGGCGGGCTGAAGCTCAAATTGCACCGCGAATGCATTGCCAAGATGTTCGAGAGCTCGGAAGGCGTTTACGACGCCGAAGAGATCTACGCGCTCGCGAAAGAGATGGCCTGATGACCGAGATCAAGGACACAGCGATCGAGCCGTTCCTCGATCAGCTTGCCTCCAGCGCGGCGACGCCGGGCGGGGGCAGTGCTGCCGCCATCCTCGGCGGCATGGGTGCGGCCCTCGTCAGCATGGTCTGCAACTTGACGATCGGCAAAAAGAAGTACGCCGAGGTCGAGGAGGACATGAAGGAGATTCTGGCCAAGGCCGAGGATCTCCGTCACCGGATGACGGCCATGATTCAGGACGACGTTCGCGCCTTCGATACGGTCATGGGAGCCTACGGCATGCCCAAGGAGACCGACGAGGAGAAGGCCGCCCGGGGCGAGGCGATCCAGGACGCCCTCAAGATGGCGACCGATGTCCCGATCCGTTGTTGCCGGTTGGCCCGAGAAGTCATCGATCTGGCGCTAATGGCGTCGGAGAAAGGCAACGTCAACGTCATCTCGGATGCAGGTGTTGGGGTCTTGTCTGCTTACGCAGCACTGCGGAGTGCTGCCCTAAATGTATACATCAATGCAAAAATGATTTCCGACACCAGCTTTGTGGAGTCTAAGCTAAGCGAACTGGAGGGTCTTCTCGCCGGCGCCGAGGCAACGACCGAGAAGGCATACGATATCGTAAAGGGCAAAGTGAGCTGACGCTGTCCGGCGTGGGTTCTCCCAAAAGAAAGCCCGGCGAAGTGACTTTTTAGAAGGAGGAACGACGTGGACGTTCACGAGTATCAAGCCAAAGAACTTCTGGGTAGCTTCGGCGTTCCGGTGCCGAAAGGCGCGGTGGCATTCAGCCCCGATCAGGCCGTTTACGCGGCGACCGAGCTTGGCGGTTGGAGCTGGGCGGTCAAGGCGCAGATTCACGCCGGCGCGCGCGGCAAGGCCGGCGGCATCAAGATTTGCAAGACCTATCATGAGGTCCGCGAGGCGGCGCAGGAGCTGCTCGGCAAGCGTCTGGTCACGCATCAGACCGGCCCCGAAGGCAAGCCCGTTCAGCGCGTCTATATCGAAGCGGCCGAGCCCTTCGAGAAAGAGCTTTATCTCGGCTATGTCCTCGACCGTAAGGCCGAGCGCATCCGTGTTATCGCCTCGCAGGAAGGCGGCATGGAGATCGAAGAGATCGCCAAGAACAACCCCGACGCCATTCTTCAGGTCATCGTCGAGCCGGCCGTCGGTCTGCAGTCCTTCCAAGCTCGCGAATTGGCGTTTCAGCTGGGTCTGTCGATAAAGCAGGCTCAGAGCTGCGTCTCGACCATCATGAACGCCTATCGCGCTTTCCGCGATTGCGACGCTCAGATGCTGGAAATCAATCCGCTGGTCGTGACGAAGGACGATCGCGTTCTCGCCCTCGACGCCAAGATGTCGTTCGACGACAACGCCCTGTTCCGCCGCCACAACGTTGCCGACATGTACGACCCCTCGCAGCAGGATCCGCGCGAGGCCCAGGCCGCCGAGCACAATCTCAACTATATCGGTCTGGAAGGCGACATCGGCTGCATCGTGAACGGTGCGGGTCTTGCCATGGCCACCATGGACATGATCAAGCACGCGGGCGGCGCGCCGGCCAACTTCCTCGACGTGGGCGGCGGCGCTTCGCCTGACCGCATCGAGACGGCCATGAAGCTCGTTGTTTCCGACGCCAACGTGAAGGCGATTCTGGTGAACATCTTCGCCGGCATCAATCGCTGCGACTGGGTCGCCAAGGGTGTCGTTCAGGCCTGCGGGAACCTCGACATCAAGGTTCCGCTGGTCGTGCGCCTCGCCGGCACCAATGTCGAAGAGGGCCGCAAGATCCTCGAGGAGAGCGGGCTCAAGCTGATCACGGCCGACACGCTCGCCGAGGCCGCCGAGAAAGCGGTTCAGGCCTGTCAGGGCAAGTTGCAGGCCGCGTAAAGACGATCATCGGAGAACATTCACAATGAGTATTCTGATTGACGAAAAAACCCGGGTGATCGTTCAGGGCATGACCGGCGACAAGGGTACCTTCCACGCGAAGGAAATGATCGAGTACGGCACGAACGTGGTCGGCGGTGTGACGCCGGGCAAGGGCGGCGGCCGGCATCTCGACCGTCCTCTCTTCAACACGGTCAAAGAGGCGGTCAAGGAAACCGGAGCAGAGGCTTCGATCACCTTCGTCGCGCCGGCCTTTTGCGCGGACGCGATCATGGAATGCGCCGACGCCGGTATAGAGCTGGTTTGCTCCATCACCGACGGCATCCCGGCGCAGGACATGATGCGGGTGAAACGCTATCTGATGCGCTATCCGCGCGACCGCCGGACCATGATGGTTGGTCCCAACTGCGCGGGCATCATCAGCCCCGGCAAGTCCATGCTCGGCATCATGCCCGGCCACATCTATCTGCAGGGCCGGGTCGGCGTCATCTCGCGCTCCGGCACGCTCGGATACGAGGCTGCGGCGCAGATGAAGGATCATGGCATCGGCATCTCGACATCCGTCGGCATCGGCGGCGACCCGATCAACGGGTCCTCGTTCCTGGATCACCTTGCTCTGTTCGAGGAGGATCCGGAAACCGACGCTGTGCTGATGATCGGCGAGATCGGCGGTCCGCAGGAGGCCGAAGCCTCGGCATGGATCAGGGACAACATGTCCAAGCCGGTGGTCGGCTTCGTCGCGGGTCTCACGGCACCGAAGGGTCGCCGCATGGGCCACGCCGGCGCGATCATCTCGGCAGCGGGCGACAGCGCAGCCGAGAAGGCCGAGATCATGAAGGCCAACGGGCTCACCGTGGCCCCGAATCCGAGCGAGTTCGGTTCCACCGTCGCCAAGGTTCTGGGAGTCTAAGGAAGACGCCGGACACCCCCGGGTCATAGATGCGGCCTATGCTAGAACCGGCCTTTTCCAGACGAGCCAACAATTGCAGGTGGGACCGATCGGCCCCATCTGGCTGCCAGTCGCCGGACACGGCGGTCGGAATACAGTGTGCTGAGCGTCGCGTTCGACGTTCGGCTTCGAATAAGAAAACCGGTCGGTGAGATCGGAGTGCGGGCGTTAATCATGGACGAGGATGTGAGAGATGGCGATGTGGTGGCCGATGTGGCCACTGCAGCCAAGATCACGGGTACATCGCCGGAAGCGCCGCCGAGATCTTGTTCGACCTTCTGCTCGACGTCGTCCGCCGCCACCAGCCCGAGCTCGAGCCGGTCCTGACCGGCTCGGCCGAGAAATCCATCACGGAGTTCTCGCCCGAGCTGATGGCCCGCGCTCTGTCCGCGCAAGGAATCTGGTTCCAGCTCCTGTCCCTCGCCGACCAGAACGCGACGATGCGCCGGCGCCGCTTCATCGAACGTACGCGCGGCCGTGATGCGTTGCTGGGGACCTTCGATCACGTCCTGACCGAGGCCCGCTACGCCGGTGTCGGCGCGCGTGAAATCCAGAACCTCCTGGAGACGTTGCGCATCCGTCCGGTGATCACCGCGCATCCGACGGAGTCCAAGCGCGTCACCGTCCTCGAGAAGTACCGCAAGATCTACCTCCTGCTCCGGGAGCTTGAGGGGGTCCGCTGGACCGACCGGGAGCAGCAGCAGATACTGGCCGACATCAGGGATCAGATCGAACTGGTTTGGATGACCGGCGAGCTGCACCTGCAGAAGCCCACGGTCGAGCATGAAGTCCTCCGGGGGCTGCACTTCTTCGACGAGACCCTGTTCGAGAAGGCGCCGGAGATGATGGGTCTGCTCGAAGGCGCGCTGAAGCGGAACTATCCCGACACCGATTTCGACCTGCCGCCCTTCTTCCAGTTCGGTTCTTGGATCGGTGGCGACCGTGACGGCAATCCGTTCGTGACCACCGAGGTCACGGGCTGGGCGCTCCGCAAGAACGCGATGGCCGCCTTGCACCACTACCGCGATCGTCTCATCGCCCTGGCCCGCTCGCTGTCCATCAGTCAGCGCGCTCTTCCGGTGCCGGAGGCTTCCAGGAGGACCTGGCATACGAACTGCGGGCGAGCGGTGCCGGAGACACGATCAAGGAGCGCAATCCTGGCGAGCCTTACCGTCAGTTTCTGACCTGCATCTTGCGCAAGCTCGACGCCACCATTCAGCGGGCCGAGGGCACGGAGATCGAAGTCGGCACGCCCCACTACACCAATGCAGACGAGTTGATCCACGATCTGCGGCGCATGGAGCGCGCGCTGACGGAAGCAAGAAGCCCGACGATCGCGGCCGACATGGTGTGCCCGGTGCGGCGCGCGGTCGAGTTATTCCGTTTTTCGACAGTGCGGCTCGATCTTCGCGAGAACACGACACGGACCACACAGGCCGTGCAAGCCTTATGGTGGAGCACCGAAGGCCATGCCGAGGGCGATCCGCCGGAGCTTGGCTCACCGGAATGGCGCGCCTGGCTGCTACGGGCCCTGGCCCGTCCGCTTCCGTCCGATCCCACCGGCGAACCGATGCCGGCCGAGGCGGAAGAGACCATCGCGATGTTCAAGCAGGCGGCGGAGATCCGCCGCGGTCTCGACCCGGACGCCTATGGGTCCTTCATCATTTCCATGACCCGGTCGGTCGACGATATTCTCGGCGCATATCTCCTCGCAAAGCATGGCGGCCTGTTCCTGGACGCGGCGGGCACGGAGATCTGCTCCATGCCGATCGTGCCGCTGTTCGAAACGATCGACGACTTGCGCGCGGCCCCCGCCATCATGCGCGAGGCGCTCGCCATTCCGCTGATCCGGCGTTCGACCCACTGGCAGGGCGGTCTCCAGGAGGTCATGCTCGGCTACTCGGACTCGAACAAGGACGGCGGCTTCGTCGCCTCGAACTGGGAGCTGGCGAAGGCCCAGTCGCAGCTCACCCGTGTGGGCGAGCGAGCCGGGACGCCGATCTCCTTCTTCCATGGCCGCGGCGGTTCTGTGTCGCGCGGCGGCGCGCCTACGGGCCGCGCCATCGCCGCGCAGCCGGCGGGCTCCATTCGCGGCCGGTTCCGCGTCACGGAACAGGGCGAGGTCGTCTCGTACAAATATGCGAACAAGGGAACGTCGCTGTACCAGATGGAGCTGCTCGCCTCGAGCGTGCTGCAACATGCGCTGAAGTCCGAACGCGAAGCGGCGCTGAAGCCCAAAGGCGAGTTCGACGATGCGCTCGAGGCGCTGTCGGGCCTGTCGCGCGTGGCTTACGACAAGTTGCTTTCCAATCCGGATCTCGTTGCCTATTTCCAGGCGGCGAGCCCGTTGGAAGAAATTTCGATGCTCAATATCGGGTCGCGGCCGGCCCGCCGGTTTGGGGCGAGTTCGCTGAAGGACCTGCGGGCAATTCCCTGGGTCTTCGCCTGGTCCCAGAACCGGCACATGATCACCAATTGGTACGGTGTCGGTGGAGCGCTTCAGAGCTTTCTCGAAGTGCGCGGCGACAAGGGCGAACGCCTTCTCGCCGACATGTTCAAGAGTTCGCGCCTGTTCCGCCTGATCGTCGACGAAGTCGAGAAGGCGCTCGCGCGGGTCGATCTCAAGATCGCGCGGGACTATGCGAGCCTCGTGTCCGACGAGCAGGTGCGCGAAACCATCTTCACGATGATTGAGAACGAGTACGCCCTCACGCGGGACATGGTGCTTTCGCTTTCGGGCAGCACCTTCCCGGGTGAGCGTTTCAAGCAATTCCAAGCATCGCTGGCCGAACGGTTGCCGACGGTCAATCAGGTTAGCCGGGAACAGGTGGAACTGTTGCGCCGGTTTAGAGCAAGCGACAACGAGCAGGAACGCGAGTCCTACAAATCCGCGCTGTTGCTTTCCATCAATACCGTGGCCGCCGGTCTCGGCGCCACGGGTTAAATCAGGAGGAGAATGAAATGAGCTTTACGCTGATCCAGCAGGCGACACCCCGTCTGCATCGTTCGGAGCTGGCCGTGCCCGGCTCCAACCCCGGCATGTTCGAGAAGGCTGCGGCGAGTGCTGCGGACGTGATCTTCCTCGACCTCGAAGACGCCGTCGCTCCCGACGACAAGGAGCAGGCCCGCAAGAACATCATCGAGGGTCTGAACGACATCGATTGGGGCGACAAGACCATGATGATCCGCATCAACGGTCTCGACACCCACTACGCCTATCGCGACGTGATCGAGGTTTTGGAGAACTGCCCGCGGCTCGACATGATCCTGATCCCCAAGGTCGGTGTGCCGCAGGACGTCTATGCCATCGACATGCTCGTCACGCAGGTCGAGCAGTACAAGAAGTACGAGAAGAAGCTCGGTCTCGAGCTGCTGATCGAGACGGCGCTCGGCATGGCCAATGTGGAAGCCATCGCCCAGTCGAGCCCGCGCGTCGAGGCCATGAGCTTTGGCGTTGCCGACTATGCCGCGTCCACCCGCGCCCGCACCGTGGGCATCGGTGGTCCGCACCCGGACCACGGCGTGCTGACCGACGCCGACGAGAGCGGTGAGCGCCAGTATCATTGGGCCGACCCTTGGCACTATGCCCTGTCGCGCATGATGGTTGCGTGCCGCGCCTACGGCCTGCGTCCGATCGACGGTCCCTTCGGCGACTTCTCCGATCCGGACGGTTACAAGGCCGCCGCCAAGCGCGGTGCGGTGCTCGGCTTCGAGGGCAAGTGGGCCATCCACCCCTCGCAGATTCCGCTCGCCAACGAAGTTTTCTCGCCGGCAGCTGCCGAGGTCGAGAAGGCTCAGCGCATCGTCGACGCCATGAAGCAGGCCGCCAAGGAAGGTAAGGGTGCCGTGTCGCTCGACGGCCGTCTCATCGACATCGCCTCGATCCGCCAGGCCCAGGCCCTGCTGGACAAGGCCGCGCAGATCAAGGGCTAAACCCCTCGATAGCGCACATAGATACGCGCTCAAGCCGGCCGAAGGCCGGTAGCGCAAATCAAAACGGCCGGAGTTCGCTCCGGCCGTTTTTTGTTGGCTCGGGCAAAAGCCGCTGCTCGGCTCTTCGACTAGTCCGTCGCGGGCGCTTCGTCCGCGCCCTGGAGCAGCAACAGCAGCGGCCTCGCATCGACTTTGCCGGGCTCGTGATAGGGGTTGCTCATGGCAAAGATGATCGCGCCTGTGACGCCCGTCGTGAAATAGAAGATGCAGGCGAAGGCGATGTTGATGGGTGTGAGCCGAAATACGCCGAACAGGAAGGCGAGGAAGGCAAAGCAGATCGCGAAGAACGCCCAGAAGGGCGTCGAGACCAGGGGTTCGCGCGAGCTGATCAGCTTCTTACCGCGCAAGTCGATGAGCTTGCTGCAGGAGCGCTGAAATTCGCTCTTGGCCCACGCGATGTCGGGGGCGTCATTCTCGGCCGGCAGCATGCCGCGGCAACTCTCGCCCAAATAGGTGTTGGTGAGGCGGCCGGCACTACCGACCCCTTCGCGTGCCTGAAACTCCTTGAGAGACCGTTCCGCAAAGGCGCGCAAGTTGCCCTGGACCTCGGCCTTGTTTGGAAGTTCCTGGGCGTTGCGGACGAAAAATTGCAGCGTGCCGATCAGCCGCGCCTCCTCCTGCAGATCGCGTTTGGTCTCGATGAGGTAGGCAGCGGAGGCCGCGAAGATCAGGCCGCAGGCGATGCCGAATATGGCGGCCACGCGGAACCCGGCCACGCCGGCGACCTCCTTCGTGTCCTCGTCGCCAAACCGCTTGAACAAGAAGTGGCCGATAAACTGGAGGGCGATCCCCGCCAAGGTCACGGCAATGCCCGAGATGAGGCCCACCAGGAGAAAGTTGTCTTGAATTCCCATGCGCCCGTGTCTAGCGGAAGAAATGCCGGAAAGGCAATCGGCCGTCGTGGCGATTCACGATGCCTGGGGGCGGCACAGTGGAGGACACGCCCGGCCGACCGGCCGACATGAAAACGGCGGCCCCGCAGGACCGCCGTTCTTGAGCTCAAGCATCCGCCGAGCGCTTAGCCGAGAAATCTAGTCGACAAACATGGGAATGCGCAGCACCTGTCCCGGATAGATCTTGTCGGGATGGGAGAGCATCGGCTTGTTGGCTTCGAAGATGGTCATGTACTTGGAGCCGTCGCCATAAGACTTCTCGGCGATGGCCCAGAGCGTGTCGCCCTTGGCGACCGTGTGGAACTTGCCTTCCGGTTTGTCGTCGGCCGCCTTCAGGGATTCGTCGACCTTCGAGATGCCTTCCACATTGCCGGCAGCCACGATGATCTTCTCGCGCGTCTCCTGATCGGGTACGTCGCCGGTGACCTTTACGGTCTCGCCGTCGACCTCGACCTTGATCTTGTCGGCCAGGCTCGGATCGCCGATTTCCTTGGCGATGGCCGCGGCGGGATCGCCCTCCGCGGCATCCGCGCTCGATCCAAAGATGCTCTTGCCCGCGTTCTTCACGAAATCAAAAAAACCCATGTCGTTTCCTTTCCTCGAATGACAGGCCCTCAACCAAGTTTGAGGGCCGCTTGGTTAGTACCGCTCGAGCGCACCCGTCGGATGCGCTCGTCGCAGTCTCTCCGGTTCCTTGCAGACGGACAGCCTAGGCCGCCGGCGCGCCGACCATCTGATGCAGCCGGGCGACGGCATCGGGGTCGATACCGGCTCCCTGGGCCAGACCTTTCAGGAAGGTTTTCTCGGCCGGCGTGTCGACGGAGATCGCCATCAGTGCCGCCGCATAGACCTGAATGCCGACTTCCGGGTTGGGAATGGCTTTCACCAGCCCAGCCAGATCCTGCGGCTTCGCCATCTGGGTCTGAACGAATTGTTTCTCGTCGTCGGTGATGCCGCCCTCTGCGAGCTTGCCCGTCAGCTTCTGGATCTCGTCCTGCGAGACCTGGCCGTCGGACTTGATGGCTTCGATCATGCCGCGCAGGCATAGCTCGGCCGTCTCGGGAGCTGAAATCTGTTTCACTTCGGTCTCGGTGAGGCCGAGAGCATTGACGTTGTCGCCGGCGGCCGACTGGGCCTGCCAGTTCTTGAGAGCCGACAGGGCCAGCGTGCCGAGAATGGCCATGGCGCTGCCGCCAACCGCGCCCTTCGCGGAACTGCCGCCGCCGCCGAGGATCGCGCCCGCCAGAGCGCCGAGACCGCCGAGCTCGCCTTTGCTCATGCCGCCGACACCGCTCGGTGAGCCGAGCATGCCGCCGAGATTGCCGAGGATGTCGCCAAGCCCCCCGGAGGATTGACCGCCGGAAGCCTGGCCGCTGGACGAATTTCCACCGCCGAGAACGCTGCCGAGGATGTCGCCAAGACCGCCGGAACCTTGTCCACCGCTCTGGCCACCTAGAAGGCCACCCAAGATATCGCCCAGGCCGCCTGCCGAGCTGCCGCCTCCAGCGCTGCTGCCGGACGACGAGTCGCCTAGAATGCTACCGAGAATGGCGCCGAGATCGGCGGAACCCGATCCGCCGCCTAGGCCGTCCGGGCCCGTGGCATGTTCGACCCGCTGCTGTGTCTGGGGCGACATGCCCTGACGGATCATTTCACCGACAATATCTCCGAAGTTCATGACAGCCTCCGCTTGCAGAAACGCTTCACGCACAATGCACCTATTGGTGTGGCAGATGACAAACTGGCGACATTGTCTCTCGGACCCCTTGCGTCGCCTCGCACCCTCCGGCCCGCGGACGCGGACCGTCCACCAGGCGGTGGCCGCTGTCATGTAGGAACGGTCTCGCGGCATTACCAGGGTGTTACAATGCCCTGTGCAACAATCGAACGAAGGATGGCGTGATATGACAAGGTTAGTCACAGCAGCGGCCCTGGCCGCCCTGACAGTTCCCGCAGTTCTTAGCGTTTCGGCACAGGCGCAAGTGTCGGACGCGGTCCGTAATGCTTGCGAGAGAAAAGCAAACAAGGTGACGCCGCCGCTTCGAGCCGGTGAACGCGAGGCGTATATCACCAACTGTATTGCCGACGCGGCGCCGACACCCGGAGCGACCAAAAAGAAGAAGTACTAGCGGCGGATCTGCACGATTACAGAAGGCGGCGCCTCTCGATAGGTCACGGCGTTCGACGGCAAGGCTCTCCCGCATTCTCGTGAAATGGGTGCCGCGCGGTTCGGAATGCCGCGGCTCGGGGGGCGATTCGCAGGGCCCAAGAAACCGCCCGAGAATCCGTAAGTGCCGTCAGGGGGCCGCAAATATGGCCATGCATGCGCTGTTGCGCCACGCCCACAAAACCCGCGTTTTTTTGAATTTCGCGTCACGATCCGGAAAGTGGGCTTGCGCTGCCGGGGCTGTTTGGTAGGTTGCGCTGCCGGGAACAAAGGGACTTTGAATCATGAAGAGTGTATTTTTTGGACTGTTGATCGTGGGCTTTACGGCTGTCTCTTTCGCCGGTGTGGCCAGCGCGGATGCTTACACGAAAGCCATTCGTGCGAGCTGCAAGCAGGACTATAAGCGGCACTGCAGCGACAAGACGATCGGCTCCAAGCAGCTGGAAGTTTGCATGCGGCAGAAGCGGAACAGCCTTTCCAAGACCTGCCAGTCCGCTCTGAAGGCAGCCGGCTACCGCTAGTCAGCGCTCTATAATAGACGACCAATCGCTGAATGTTGCCGCGACGCCGTGGAGCGTACCGCTGGCGTCGCGCAACTGCCACAAGACGCCATCCTCGATACGGAACCGGCGGCCGGATTTCGATATCCGGATGCCGGTGTAGCCGGTTGCAAAGCCGTCACGCGCTACCGCGTCCAGGAGCCTCTGGCGTTCGGCCCGGTTGGGAGCCTCTGCGGACAATCGCGAGGGCATACCGACCATTTCCTCCCACTCGTACTCGAATAGGGCCTGTGCGGCCTTATTGGCGTAGAGGAACAGAGGGTCGGCCGCCGTGTTATGTGCCAGAACGCAGTTGGGCGCACTGGCGTAGAGCCAGTCTGGGCCGTCGCCGCCACATCCTTCGAGAAAGGGCGGCGAGCACGCAAGCAACCGCTTGTAACTGTCGGCAAGAAGTCGGAAAAAGGCGGGGTCTGTGGCGATTGTCATGGGTGGTGAGGTTTGAACGGGCGCTAGGGGCATGAGCCACGGTCCGTCTTTCGCGGGTAGCCAGCGATGCTGATTGTCGCCTTCGGTATGATGTTCACCGCTTTGCTGGTCTTCCTACTCTGGAACCTTTTCATCAAATGCCGCGCATTCTGGCGGGCACGCAAGTCCCGACCTCGGCGCCGCACGGGCGCGGCATAGACATCCGGGCATTGCCGGCCGGTACGTCTTGTTTACCCTTCGGCGCTAACCTTCCTCAAGAGCGGTGAGCCGGGGCGCGAAGCGGGAATCGTCACGCTGTCGCGGAATTGCCCGTAGCTTCCATTGAAACAGTCACACCAAGTCATCAGACTTGCAGCAACGTCGCCGCGAAATCGCCGTGGCGGCATCGTCTGATTGAAACTGCCTCTGCATGCCGCGCGTTATCCAGCGGCGGATTGGGGTATTCCATGCGTAGAGCGGGGTTTTGCGATGACCAAGGATACGACGATCACGGCACATGATGGCAAGTCACAGGCGAAGCCACGTGCTGTGAAGCCAGTTGCCTCAAAGCCAGCTGTTTCCAAGCGGAAATCTAACAAGAGCAAGGGCGGAGTTCCGGCCAAGGCCGTTGCGACGGCACCGACCAACGCCGCGGTCAAAAAGGCCGCCAAATCAGTGGCCAAGGTCCACAACAAGGCCGCCAGCAGGACGAAGGCGCGGCGAAGCGGGAGAAGAAGGTTGGTGCCGCAAAGCCGGCCGCCAAGCCGCTCAAGGCCAAGCCAGCCGCTCAGGCCATGCCGGCGGCCCAGACGAGGCGATCGTGCCGGCGCCATTGCTGGGACGGTCTCTGCAGAGCGCCGTTCCGGCCGCCCTCGCGGTGAATACCAAGCTGGTGGATATCGCCCATTCGAACGTCAGCGCGGGGCTCGAGCTCGCCCGCGATCTGGCGGGAGCGAAAACGCCGATGGAGGCCATGCGCCTCGGGGTCGCCTATTGGTTCAACCATATGGGGGCCGTTCAAACGCAGGCGCGCGAACTGCAAAGCCTGTCGGCCGCCTGGGTCAAGACGGCCAGCGATCAAATTCGCCCGCTCTAACGGTCCGCCGCCGACAATTGCGGCTCCCTAACGCCGCTGCCTGGCGTAGACTGACACACTCGCATCGTCGACGTGGGGAGGTGTCATGCTGCGCGAGGATTTGACGTTCGTCGGGACGTGCGACATTGCCGGACTCGTTCGCGGCAAGGGGTTTCCCTCCACCGAGCTGCCCGCCCGGCGGAAGCTCGGCATCGGTTGGACGCACTCCAATCTCATGCAGACCTGCTTCGGCCCCATTCTCGATACGCCTTTCGGCACGGCGGGCGATCTCATGATCGTGCCGGACCCGACCGCGGAGGTGCATGTCGACTTTCGCGATGGATCCGCACCCGAGCACTTCTTTCTCGGCGATATCCGCAACACGGACGGGAGCCCCTGGGAATGCTGTGTCCGTGCATTTCTGCGGCGCGCGACCGATGCGTTGAAAGAGGCCTGCGGTCTCGAACTCCTCGCCGCGTTCGAGCAGGAGTTCGTCTACACGGGCGTCGAGGACGTGCCGGGTCATGCCTATAGCCTGAATGCCTTCCGGCGCCAGGGCGTCTTCGGCGAGATGGTGATGGCGGCCATTCGCGCCGCGAGCGTCCATCCGGATTCCTTCCTGGCCGAGTATGGGCCCCGGCAATTCGAGATGACGGTCGGGCCCGACGCCGCACTCGCCGCGGCGGATGCAGGCGTGATCGCGCGCGAGATGGCGCGCGGTGCCGCTTTCCGTCTGGAGAACAGCGCCATCTTTTCGCCGATGCCCGTGGCGGGCGGGGCCGGCAACGGCGTGCACATCCATTTCAGCCTCCATGACGCCTCGGGCGCACCGGTGACAAGCGATCCAAACGGTCCCATGGGCCTGAGCGCTGTCGCGGCGCATTTCGCCGCCGGCGTCCTGCACCATCTTCCGGCTCTGTGCGCGGTGACCGCGCCGTCGCCGGTGTCTTACTTGCGGCTCGTGCCCGACCGCTGGGCGCCGACCGTGGCCGACATCAAACTGCAGGATCGCGGGGCCGCGCTTCGAATCTGTCCCGTCTTCGACGCGGCGGGAGAGGAGCAGCGGCAGGCGCAGTTCAATCTCGAGTTCCGCGTCAGCGATGCGGCGGCCAGCCCCTATATGGCGCTCGGCGCGATGATCTTCGCCGGGGTCGACGGGATCGCGCGCGAACTGAAAATTTCGAAGACGACGACGCCGCTGCCGTCTTCCTTGAGTGCCGCTTTGGATCTGATGGAAGCGAGCGAAGCGATGAGGTCGTGGTTCGGTCCGGTCTTCTTCGAGGCCTATTTGCGGCACAAGCGATCGGAAGCAGCCTATGTGGCGGACTTGCCTGAGGCGGAACTGTGCGCGCGCTATGCCGAAGTCTACTGAGCCGACTGGGGACAAAGCTCCGTCAACGGTGTTTCCAAGGCGAACCAGTCGCTAGGGATTGCCGCGATAGGATGGAACGGGAGGACCATGATCATGTGGATGCGGATTATCGCTTTTTCTATTGCCGCACTGGGCTGTCTTGCGCTCGCCGGATGTGACGAGGACTCGAAGGACAGCTTTGTTCTTTGCGAGAGTACGTATGCATTGTGCACGACGGCGGCCTGTACGCCTGCCGACGGCAGCACCGAGACGGTCTCTTGCGCTTGCGATGTGAAGACGGGGTATTCGGCGGGTCAGAAGCCATGCACCGGCAGCGTGGAGACCGACAAGGGCACTGAGATCAGCTCGCGCTACTATCCCATCAAGAGCTACGCGGCTTGCAACAACGACCGCCCTTGGGCGTGGTGTCTCGACAAGCCCTGCATTGTGGACATGGACGATCCTAAGAAGGCGTCGTGTGCCTGCACGGTCGACAGAAATCAGGGCCCGTATCTCGTTGTAACCGATACCTATACCGACACGACCTGCACGACGAACCTATGGTCGTCGGCAACCGTGGACGGCGTCAACGAGATCACGGATTTCCTCAAGACCACCAAGGAACTGAAGCCCTACGACATCAAGGTCTTGAACGCGCCGAACTAGCAGCGGTCAATCGCCGGAGAGCATGCTCAGCGCATCTTCCGTGCTGAGCATCCGGCAATAGCCGCCAAAGCAGGAGAGGGCCGCCTCGTGTCGTGCCTCCGTCTCCGCGACGCAGGCATCGTGGATGCATGTCATGTAGTAGCCGCGATCCGCGCCGTCCTTCACGGCATGGTCGATGCACTGATCCGTGAGACAGCCGGCGACGAAGACGTCCTCGATGCCGATATTCCGCAAGACATAGTCGAGCATCGTCGAGTTGAAGACGGACGACGACGATTTGGGGAGGACCAGCTCGTCCTCCTTGGGGGCGATCTGTGGGATCACTTGCGCTTCGTGCGAGCCTTTCTGGAACCCCATGCCAGAGAGCTTGTAGTCGAGGCTTCTGTCGCGGCCGTTTGCCGTCAAGTTCTCGATGACCGTGAAGATCACCTCCATGCGGGCGCGCCGGAACGCGTGGAGCAGGCTTTCGATGTGGGGCAAGACACGGTCCCTCAGCGCGGCGTGCAACTCGGGACGGCGCCGGGCTTGTTCGGGCCCGCAAGTTCCATTCTGCACGTCGATGATCAGCAGGGCGGCCGTGCCCTTAGAGATCGGCCGTCCTCGGGTTAGGAAGTCGGAAGATGCCATGGCATGGAAGGTCTGTTGTGTTAGTCGGTTCGTCGGGATGAAATAGCAATTGTCACTCGGTAGCGATCCGGACAGGAGCCTAGCATGATCAAAATACTTGCTACACTTATAACGTGCATTTTCCTTACAGTGCCAGCCTTCGCCGACGAGCGCCTTGCCGATGTCGAGGCGATCGACAATGCTGTCGGCCAGCTGGATGAGGCTTTCGCGACGGACGATCCCGATGCGCTCAAGGCACTTATGACCGAGGATCACATCGCCGTCTTGCCTTTTCATCAGGGGCCGGAGACGGTCGAGCAGATGATCGATGGGCTCTCGAAGACCGATATCAAGCAAACCGACCTCAGCGAGCCGACCGTCGTCTTCTTGGGCCCCGACAGCGCCATGCGGACGCTGACCGCAAAATTCGAAGGCACTTACGAAGACAAGCCCGTCGACAGCACCGTCTTCATCACGTCGATTATGACGAAGAAGGACGGGAAATGGCTGGAGAGCTTTTACCAGGTGACGACGATTGCCCCTTGAGCGCGACGGCCGGGTGCTGTCGGGGGCGCTGAACGTCGGGCTCCCGGCAGGTCCGCAAACTGAAGAACTCTTCGACGGGATATTCGAGAGTCCCGGGGTTCGCATCGAGCGAATCGTCTCGACCGGCCAGGCAACGCCTGACGGCGAGTGGTACGATCAGAGCCGCGACGAGTTCGTGTTGCTTGTCTCGGGGGCGGCTCGCTTGCGCATCGACGGCGAAAGCCGCGACCGCGAACTCGCGCCCGGAGATTGGCTGCTGCTGCCCGCTCATTGCCGTCACCTTGTGACCTGGACACAGGCCGAGCCGCCCACCATATGGTTGGCAGTCCACTTTGATGCGGCGCCGGCAGGCGCCGGCGATAAGGAGTAACTCCTATGGAAGCGACGTGGATGCCCCACAGCGAGCACGGCGAGATTCACGACCGTGCCGAACTTCCCGAAAGCGTGTACGCCTTTCCCCGCCAGCGCAAAGAGCCGCTGACGGACGCGACGCATGTGAAGAATGCGCTGGCCCGTTTCGATCAAGTCGAGGGAGTCTCGGACGCCGACCGGGATCTTGCCTTCGCCAACATAAAGAAAGCCGCGGCTCACTACGGCGTCGAGTTGCACGAGAACAATTGGCGGGAGCTCGGGCGCTAGGCGCGGGGCCCGTTTATCGGTGAAGAATCAGCAGCCCTATCAGGAGCGTGAGTGGGGTCAGGATGTCCCACCAGAAGATCGGCCCGGCATTGTTGATGGCGAAGTTTCGACGCTTGATCATGTCGGCGATGTGGACCGATGCCGCGCTCCACAGGAAGCCCGCCGCCATGAAGGTCATCGCCCACGCTGCTTCCGGCCCCAGGATGGATGCCGCGATAGCACCAAGGCCGATGCCGAGATTGGCGCCGGCAATTTCCTTCTGAAAGGGGCTCGGGGGCCAGCCGATGGACTGGGCGACATGATCGGCGAACACGGCATGGGAAAACGCGGCCCATAGACTGGGCACACCAAGCCCGAGGGACAGCATCCATTGCAAAGTCGGCCCAAGGCTCTCGGCTCCAAACGGCTGAGGGACCTCGAGAAAGCCGAGCGTGAGGGCGGCCGCATAGCAGAGAGCGGGAAGCGCGGCGATCAGTTGCTTCATGGGTCCGACGCTCCAAGAGGTGAATGATGAAACGAACGACTGATTCGGAGACCACTTCGATGGCTGCAGGCTATCAGAAATCCTATTCGTTGCGCGCGCCGTTGCGGATCGATCTGCAAAGCCGGGCGAGCAAGCAGGATCCATACTCGTTCTTTGCAGGTCTTCGCGAGGCGGGCCCTGTCGTCCCATTGAAGCTGCCTTTCGTCGGAAAGGTCTGGGCGACCACGACCTACGAGGCCACGGCCGCCATGCTGAAGGACAATGCGCTGTTCGTGCAGGAAGGCCGCCATGCGGGCAAGTCCGGTGTCGCGGGGCTGTCCTGGTGGATGCCGCACGCCATCAAGGTTCTCAGCAACAACATGCTGCTCAAGGACGAGCCTGATCATCGGCGCTTGCGCAAGCTGGTGGACCAAGCCTTTCAGCGGCGGCTCGTCCGGGACATGCGCGCCGAGATCGAGGGTCTGGCCGACCGGATTCTCGACGACATCGACGGGGTCGATGAAATCGACCTAGTGGGTTCTTACGCGCGCCGGTTTCCATTGGAAGTCATCTGCTGGCTTCTGGGCCTGCCGGAGGAGAACCGTGGCAAGTTCGAGGAATGGGCGGGGCACATGACGTCCGCCTTGCGCGGGTTCGCCGCGATACGGGTCGTGTTCACGATGCCGGGCGTCGTGAATTACGTCCGTGAACAGATCGAAGAGTGCCGTCGAAACCCGCGCGAAGGACTCATCAGCGAACTGGTTCGCGCGGAGCAGGACGGCGACAAGCTCAGCGAGGATGAGCTGCTGTCGATGGTGTTCCTGCTGCTGTTTGCGGGATTCGAAACGACGACGCATCTCATCGCCGACAGCGTGATTGCGCTGGAGCAGAATCCTGCGCAGAAGGCGTTCCTGTTTGCCGACCCGGCGACGCGCATGGAGCGCGCGGTCGAAGAGCTCGGCCGCTTCATGACGCCGGTGCAGAGCACCAAGCCGCGCTACGTGGCGCGGGACTGCGAGTTCTTCGGCCAGAAACTTCAGCGCGGCGAGAACATTGTCGGCCTCCTGGCGGCCGCGAATTCAGACCCGGCCGCGTTCGACGGACCGGACACGCTGAAGCTCGACCGCCTGCCCAATCCGCATCTCGTATTCGGGACGGGCATCCACTTTTGTCTCGGCATGCAGCTTGCGCGCGTGGAGGCGCAATCGGCGCTGTCCCGGCTCTATGGGCGCTATCCCGACCTGGAGCTCGCGGCGCCGGACGATCTTCCCTGGATCGAACGCTTCGGACTGCGCGGGGTGTTCGCGCTGCCGGTGCGGTTGAACGCCGGTAGCCGCCGAAAGGCGGCGTAACTGCTAGTCGTCGTAGTGGCAGCCTTCCTGAGCGTTCCACACCTGTCCGGCCGGACAGCCGCGCGAGCCTTTGGTGGAACCCTGGTAGGCGCCTTGGACGCACTTGTCGCCTTGGACGCGATAGCCCGGGCCACAGAAGCCTGCGGCCTCGCTCTTCTTGATGCACCGTCCTTCGAGCAGGATCGAGCGCGGCCCGCATCTCTTCTTGATGAGCACCAGCGGCGGGCCGGACCGCATCGCTTCCAACGACTGGGGCAGTCCCGCACCCACGTCGCCGGCGGGGAAGGCCTGGGCGGCCGACGCCGCAATCAACAGTGCGAGCGTCATCGTGGCGAGGCGTAGGGCCCTCATCGGCATTGGCGTGTCCTTCCGATCGTTAGGTGGAGTGTTCGAATCGCTGCCGGCCGGCAGCGTATTATCCGTCATGTACTAGCGTGGGCCGGATTGCAACCGGCGTCGACTTGAACGCTCAGCAAAGCGCGGTCCAGACAACCACCGCGCTCGCAATCAGATAGATCGACAGTGCCCAGACGGCCCAGCGGCGGTCCTGCGCCTTGGTCTCCGCTTCGCTGGCCTCGCCGCGCCAGGATGTGGCGACGACGCGCGCCAAGGCGACGATGATGAAGAGGTAGGCGAGCATGAAAATCTTGTCGATCATCATGAGGTAGTCGACATCCGGCAGCGACGATGTCGCCGTCAGCTGGATCGCCACCAGGGTCAGCAAGGCGGTGATGCCAAGGCCGATCCGGCCCTCGACATAAACGGGGCGCACGAAATAGACGAGCAGGGCGCACACCACGATCAGGGCGATAGGGATGAAGGTTTTGATCGACATAGCGACCATGGGACGCGTCACCGGGATCGAGAGGACGATGCGCGAGTAGGGCTCGGCATCGGACACGGACAGATCGCCGAAGTTCGTCGGATAGGTGTTTGTCGTAATCTTCATCGTGGGCGTTCCCACGTGGAAGCCCGGCAGTGTGATCACGGGATCGACGATGACGGGCGTCTTGCCGTCGGGCGCGTAGACCTGGTCCCCGGTGCCGGCGAGCGTATCCTCCATGATGACCGTGAGGTGCTGGGTGTCGAAGGGGAACGTCGCGAGCTGAAATTTCGTCGAGAAGAGCCCCTGATAGCGGAGGATCGAGTAGTAGCCGCCGTCGGGCATCCGTTCGGGTTCTTCGGTGAGCGCCTCGCGCAGATTGTCGTCCGACGCGAACCGGTTCATGAACTCCATGCTCTTGGAGGGATCGATGTCCGGCGACGTCCAACGGAACCAGACATACAGATCGATGACGTAGTTGTTCGCCTTGAAGTCGAGTTGCTGAATGTCGTTGATATAGGCGCCGACGACGACTTCCTCGGGACCGGGCGCCGGCGCGCCTTTGATCGCCTGCTGCACCGGCTTCGGGACGCTGGCCGGCGGTGTCTGGGCCATCGCCATCGGCAAGGTTGCTGCGGCCGTGCAAATGAAGGCGACGAGGGATGCCGCGATTACGGCAGCGGCGCGCGGCGCGGTGCGGCACAAGGCGTGAAGCAAGGAAGCCAGATGGTGGCTTTGCTCCGCTCGTCTAGGCGCCAGGGCCATCGAGTTGCTCCTTCAGCCAGGTGCTCATGCGCAGGCGCATGCTCTTGTACGCCACGCGCAGCATCCGGCCCATGTTCATGAAGCCGTGCACCGTGCCTTCATAGCACTCGTATTCAACCGGAACACCTGCGGCCGCGAGCCGTTGGGCATACTCGAAGCCCTCGTCGCGGAAGGGGTCGAAGCCGGCCGTAATGATGAGCGTAGGCGGCAGGCCGGAATCGTCCTCGTACAGCGCCGGAATCGCGCGCGGGTCCGCAATCGGCCAGGCCAGACCGAAATAGTGGTTGAAGAACCAGTAGAGCATGTCCTCGGGGATTGGGAACTGATCGACGAGGTCTTTGCGCGAGGGCTGTTTCGCGCGCAGGTCCAGGGCCGGGTAGATCAGGAGTTGGGCCGCCGCGGGCGCCACGAGCCGGCCCTTGGTCTCGTGCAACGCGACGGCGGCAAGCGACCCGCCCGCACTGTCACCGGCAACGGCGATGCGCGCCGGGTCGATGGACAGCTCGGGCGCGGCTGCGGTCAGCCACTTGAGGGCCGCGACGCCGTCGTAGACTGCAGCCGGGAACGGGTGCTCTGGCGCGAGGCGGTAGTCGACGGAAAACACCGTTGCGCCAGTATCGAGGCAGAGGGCCCGGCAGAGCGTGTCATGGGTATCGATATCGCCGAGCACACCGCCGCCGCCATGGAAGAAGAGGATGCCAGCGCCGCTGGGGACCGGGGCGATATATTCGCGGATGGGAATGGCGCCCGCGGGCGTCTCGATCTCCAGGTCCCGCGTGGACCCGATCTCGATCAGGCCGACATCGGTCTTGGAGATCGAGCGGCGATATTCCGCCCGAGCGGTCTCATGGTCCATCTGCCACAGAGGCTTGGTCGTGGATGACGAAACCCAAAAGAGCAGCGCCTCGGTCTCGCGGTCTAGTTTCACCGGTGCCCGTCCTGATGGTCCAATACGATATTGAATGCCGCGCGCAGCAAGGAAGAAAAGCGACACCGTACCTAACGGACTTGCGCCCCTCGGGTAAAGCTTTTCGGTGCTCTAAAGCCAGCCCAACCGCGACTAAAGCAGGTCTCTACATAAGCCCTTCTGACGAAGATTGAAGAGGCTTGGGGTGTGTTTCTCGCTACACCTTCTCAGGAACCGTCGAAACGTCCCGGATAGTTCGCGGCGCGTCCTGTTCAGCTTTGGGCCGGGGGACGCGCTGCATACGCGCGATGAGAGGCCGAGACAAGGTCCGGCCTCTCTTGCATTCCGCAGTGCCGATTGCGGATCAGTTGAGATAGCGGCTGTTCACCCAGCCGGTGGTGCCGTCCTTGGCGATCTTGAACCAGCGTCCGCGCTTGGCGATGACTTCGACGAAGCACGTGTGGTTCGTCAGCCGTCCGACGATCGCGTAGCTTGCGCTGGGGCCCGAGCGAACATTCAGCACGTCGTTCGAGGCGACGCCAACGACGCAGCGGAAAGCCGGGTCGTCGGCGTCTCCGCGCTGGCCGCCGCCATGGTCGCCATCGCCGCCTTCGTCTCGCTTCCTCAGATAGGCCGAATGGACGAAGCCGCCCCGGCCATGGTCGACCCAAATCCAGTTCCCCTCTCGGCGGCCGGTGACGACACCGCATTCGCCGGGCCGGATAAAGCCCACAATGTTGTAGCTGGAGGCAGGGCCGGTGCGGATATTGAGCACGTCGTTGCTCGCGACGCCGGAGACGCAAGCCGCCTGGGCATCGGTGAGCGTCGCGGGAGCCGAGATGGCAAAGAACGCAGCGCCAAGGGTGAGTGCGGCCAGCAGACGGCCGGAATTTGCGAACAGGGTTTTCATGGTCGTTGCCTCTCTCAATTTGGTTTCCGTCGATACGGAGGGAACTTGGATGGCCAAGGACTGGCCGATGAGGAGAAGCTAATCGGGCGCTGCGGCAGGCTCGATAGGGTGGATCCCCTATTTCGGTGCGTGTGAGGCGGGGTCTTTGCCGGCGACGGATGTTGGCCTATGCAACTACCCCAGCGGCGATCACGCGCCCGTCCGAAGGATCGGCATTGGAGACGAAGCATGAGCAAGACGCTCCCGAATTCTCCCGCGGAGACGGTCGAGATCTCTTCGAGCGAGCTCCGGTCGGCGCTCGATACGGCGCTCAAACTTGCCGGGAAGTTCGGCTTCTGGGAGGCGCCATACAAGGATGCCGCTACGACCTTCGAGGAGATGGACGAGTTCGACATCTTCTACTGGGTCTACAAGGCAGCCAACCCGGTCACCCTTATGGAGGACGGTGTTGCCGATTTGCTCACGACCGACAGCAGCATTGTCGCGCTCCCGCAGGGGTTCGAGAAACAGCACGTCGTTACGATGGGCGCGGCGGGCGACATCCTTCAGTTGCAAGCCGATGGCTTACGCTATTCGAGCGATCACCTCTTTGGCAATATCGCCGACCTGCTGTTCGACCAGTCGATCTCGTTTGCGAATTTGGAGTCGCCTATCACCACGCAGCCTTTGCAAAAGGAAGTCGTGAGCGACAGGGGGGCGCCTGTTCAATGTTGCTCGGAGGCGCAGTTCGACGTTCTCAAGGGCTACAAGGGCAAGACCTTCACGGCCCTCAACTTCGCGAACAACCATACGTTCGACTATGGCGTCGAAGGAATCGAAACGACCCAGGCTGTTTTTTCCAAGAATGACATTGCCGATATCGGCACGAACCGGGCTCGGGCCGAGTATGGCCGGGCTCAGGTGCTCATCAAGGACGGCATCAAGATCGGTTTCGCGTCCGCAACCTTCGGTCTCAATGGACGCGAACTGCCGGACGACGAGAAATACCGGATCCATGTGTCGCGGTTGAGTTCGAAGCTCGTGGAGCCCGAGCTCGATCTCGTGAAGCGGCAAATCGACGACTGCAAGAGCCAAGACTGCGACTTCATCATCGCGTCCTTGCACTGGGGCTGGGAGTTCGAGTTCTTCCCGCGCAGGAGCCAAGTCGTCGCGGCGCACGAGCTCATCGAGTACGGTGCGGACGCCATTATTGGCGGCCATCCGCACGTCGTTCAGCCGGTCGAGTATTACCGCACCAAGAGAGACAGCCGGCGTGTCGCCGTCATCGCCTATTCGCTGGGGACGCTGACATGGGGCTTCGACGCGCCCTATATCGCTTTGAGCATCGTCTTGAATCTTGGCCTTGCCAAAGGGTGTCTCGACGGAGAGCAAAGAACGTATATCGAAGGGGCGTGTGTGACGCCGGTGTTTCGGCGTTCCGTCGACAATTCCGGCACGCTGGAGACGCGGATCGAGAAGCTCTCCGACCACCTTGACGGCGCCAGCGGACTACATTGCCCTGAGTACATCGCCCGTATGAAGCGCTATGCGGATCTGGTGTTGGGGCCGGGCGTCGAATGGGCAGGGCCCGCCGAGTGACTTCGCACCTTAGGTTCGGACCGAATCGCTCAGGTCTTGTGGTGCCCCAGGCCGGACTCGAACCAGCACGCCCTTGCGGACAACAGATTTTGAGTCTGTCGCGTCTACCATTCCGCCACTGGGGCCAAGGGGGCGGAACATGGGCCAAGGCCCGCGCCGGGTCAATATCTTCGGATTCGCCAAAGCGGCATCGGCTCGTTTCGCCGCAGCCCTTCATCCGCGGCGATAGACAGGCGATGCGCGCACCGCTAAAGGAAGCGCCATGCTGAAGCGCGCGTACGACAAGATGATGGATCTCGCGGCGCACCGGAACGCGCCCTGGGCGCTTGCGGGGGTGTCTTTTATCGAGAGTTCGGTTTTCCCGCTCCCCCCGGACATCATGCTGATTCCGATGGTACTGGCGGAGCGGCGCAAGGCCTGGCTCTTTGCCACCATCGCCACCATCGCCTCCGTGCTGGGGGGCATCTTCGGCTACATCATAGGCTACTTCCTGTTCGATACGATCGGTCAGCCGATCCTGAACTTCTACGGCTACGGGGAGAAGTTCGAGGACTTCGCCGCCCGCTACAACGATTATGGCGCCTGGATCGTGTTCATCGCTGGCGTGACGCCCTTTCCATACAAGGTCATCACGATCGCCAGCGGCGTGACGCAGTTGAACTTCTTCGTGTTCATGGTCGCCAGTGTCGCCGCGCGCGGCATTCGCTTCTTCGCGCTCGCAGGCCTCCTCTACTGGTTCGGCCCGCCGATCAAGAACTTCATCGACAAGTATTTCGGCATCCTGTCGGTGGTGTTCGTGGTGCTGTTGATCGGCGGCTTCGTGCTCATCAAATACGTGATGTGACCATGGAAGACACGCGCGACACGCTGGCGGGGCGGATGATGGCGGCGAGCGCCGTTGTGTTCGGCGGCGCGCTGTTGATCATCCTCACCGCGCATGCATTCGAGCACATCGGCGGCTACCCCCCCGTGCCCGCTCTGCCTCCAGGAGCGTTACGCCTATTACTCCGGGGTGCCGGCGGCCGTGGTGGCTTTCCTCGCCGCCCGCGCCGAGAGCTTCGGCTTCACCCGCCTAGTGCTCCTGCTCATCGCGATTGGCTTTCTCCTCAACATGGGGCTTGGCGTCTACCACGCTGGGGCCGAGTGGAAGTTCTGGCCGGGCCCCGAGACCTGCGCCGGCGGATTCGATCTCCAATGGAGCCAAGAGGGCATCGTCGATACGCCGGTGATCCGCTGCGACGAGGCGTCCTGGCGGTTCCTCGGCCTGTCCTTCGCCGGCTGGAATGCGGTGGTTTCGCTGGCGCTCGCCGGGATTGCCCTGTGGGGCGCGACGCGGCGCCGTTGACCGGGCTCTTCAGGGTCTGCTCACGACAATTTCAAACACGTTGATTGGCGGCCGGGTCGGGCAGGCTGGTACCAAGATGGGGAATTTATCCCTTCTTGGAGGTTGAAATGACCCAGTTTCGCGCTCTGTTTGCCGGCCTTGTGGCCGTGTTTCTCGTAGCCGCGGTTCCTGCATCGGCCGCAGAGGTTCAGCCCTACAGCCCTGAGGCGTTGGCCGAGGCTCAAAGTGCCGGAAAGCCGATCCTGGTGGACGTCTACGCTGCCTGGTGCCCCACCTGCCGGGCGCAGAAGCCGATCATCGAGGATCTGACGCAGCAGTCGAAATACAAGAACCTGCTGATTCTGAGGGCCGACTTCGACAAGGACAAGGACGTCCTCAAGGAGCTGAACGTGCGCTCCCAGAGCACGCTGATCGTGTTCAAGGGCAAGGAAGAGCTGGTCCGGTCGGTCGGGTCGACGAGCCCGGTGGCCATCGAGGGTATGCTGGACCTGACGCTCTAGGCGTTCAGCGGGAGCCGCACCATGTTCGCAACACTCGGGCTCGCGCTTTTGGCCGGCATTCTGTCGGTGCTGTCGCCTTGCGTCCTGCCGTTGCTTCCCATCGTGTTCGGCACGGCGCAGAGCGAGCACCGGATGGGGCCGGCTGCGCTTGCTCTGGGCGTGGCGATTTCCTTCACCCTTATCGGCCTGTTCGTGGCGACGGTCGGCTTCGCGATCGGGTTGGATACGGATGTGTTCCGGCTCGTGGCGGCGGTGCTCCTCATTGCCGTGGGCATCGTGCTGCTCGTGCCGCGTCTGCAAACCCAAGTCGCCGTAGCGGCCGGCCCGGTCGGGAACTGGGTCGAGGATCGTTTCGGCGGGCTCACGGGCACGAGCCTGTGGGGCCAATTCGGCGTCGGCATTCTTCTCGGCGCGGTCTGGGCCCCTTGCGTCGGGCCGACCTTGGGCGCAGCGTCCGTGCTCGCGGCCAAGGGCGAGGATCTTGGACAAGTTGCGCTGACCATGCTTGCCTTTGGCGTCGGCGCGGCGTTGCCGCTGATGGCGCTGGGCTTTGCCTCACGCGAAGCCATGCTGCGCTGGCGGGGTAAGCTGGCCGAGGCCGGCAAGGGCGGCAAGATGCTGCTGGGTGTTGTGCTCGTCGCCGTCGGGCTTCTGGTGGCGACCGGCGCGGACAAGGCGCTCGAGGCCTGGCTCGTCAGCGCGTCCCCGGATTGGCTCACCAGCCTGACCACGCGTTACTAGCGGCGGTCCGAGACTGGCGGTTCTTACGGCTCCAGTTCCGTATCCCAGTACAGATAGTCGAGCCAGCTTTCGTGGAGATAGTTCGGCGGGAACAGCCGGCCGTTGCGGTGCAGCTCGAACACGGTCGGCCGGTAGGGCGTCTGCGCCGGCCACATCTTGCCCCGGCTCGGCATGTCGCCGCCTTTGGCCAGATTGCACGGCGCGCATGCCGTGACGACGTTGTCCCACCGCGTCAGGCCGCCTCTGTTCCGCGGAATGAGGTGGTCGAAGGTGAGATCCTGACCGGTCCCGCAATATTGGCAGGTGAAGCGGTCGCGCAGGAAGACGTTGAATCGGGTGAAGGCCGGGTAGAGCGCCGGGCGTACATAGCTCTTGAGCGAGACGACGCTCGGCAGCTTCATCTCGAAGGAGGGCGAGTGCACCGCGTGATCGTATTCGGAGACGATGTTCACGCGGTCCAGAAACACGGCCTTCACCGTGTCCTGCCAATTCCAAAGAGAGAGCGGGTAGTAGGAGAGGGGCCGGTAGTCAGCATTCAGCACAAGTGCGGGGTAAGTCCCCGGTGCGGCCGATGCTGTTGCGACGTTCAAGACCCTCAAGTCCTCTGCTTGGCCCGTCGGACTCAGGCTCAACCTCAGTTGTCGCGGGAGATACTATAAGCACGTGTCACGAATGTGAAGGACCCTAGATGATGTGATTGTGACACGCTCAATCCGCCACCAGGGTGCCCGCAAACGCCTGCTTGAGGAATTCGCCGCCGAGGCGCAAGCCATCGCCGTCGATCCCGTGGCCGATACCGCGGCTTACATGCCACTGCACGTTCAAACCCGCCTGACCCAAGGCTTCGCGGGCCATGGTCATCGCCTCGACGGGGATCACTTCGTCCATGTCGCCGTGAACGAGAAGGATCGCAGGCCCCTCTCCGGGGGGCGGCAATCCCTCCATGGTCGCCAGCGCGCCGGAATAACCGACAATCGCTGCGGGTCTCGCTTGTCGCGTCAATCCCACGGACAGCGCCATCATCGTGCCTTGGCTGAAGCCCACCAGGGCGAGCGATTCGGCGGTCAGTCCCTGGCGTTCGAGTTCGGCATCCAGAAACGAATCGAGGGCGGGCGCCGCGCGTTTGACGCCGGCCTCGATGATCGACATGTCGCCCATGGACAGGTCGAACCATTGGCGGCCCATCGGGGCCATGCCGCAGGGCTCGGGCGCATGGGGTGACACGAAGGCCGCGTGCGGCAGGAGCGGCGCCCATTCACGTCCGAGGGCGATCAGGTCGTTTCCGTCCGCGCCGTAGCCGTGGAGGAAGACGACAAGTTGCTTGGGTGCCCCGCCGGCGGCTGGCGCCAGGCGGGGACCGTCAAGCTCGGTAGTGGTCATGGAACTGCCGGAACCTGCTTTATTGAGACCTAGTCGTCGCCGCCGTCTACATCGTCGGCGGACTTGGCATTGAGCTGGCCGTAGTTCTGAGCGCCGATGTCGCTCAGGAGGCCGAGCTGGGTCTCAATATAATCGATATGGCCTTCCTCGTCCTTCAGAAGGTCTTCGAACAGCAACATGCTGACATAGTCTTCTTCGTCGCGGCAGGCGGCCCGGGCTTCCATGTAGAGCGCGCGGGCGCTGTACTCGGCCTTGAGGTCGCACTCCAGGATCTCTTTGACGTTCTGCCCGATCATCAGCGGATCGAGCTTCTGCATGTTCGGGAATCCCTCGAGGAAGATAATGCGCGTCACGAGCTTGTCCGCGTGCTGCATCTCTTCGATCGACTCTTCGCGCTCTTTCGCGGCGAGCTTCTGATAGCCCCAGTCGTCGAGCAAACGGTAGTGCAGCCAATACTGGTTCACCGCTGTCAGCTCATGCGTCAACGACTTGTTCAAATAGTCGATTACCCGTGGATTGCCTTTCATCGGAACCTCATCTCCATTGTCAGTTTAGAATGGTTATAAGGTAATTTCTCACGCGTGACTAGTCCGCAGGTGGAGTGTCGTCGAAAGGAGATCGATGCGGAAACGAGGCCGCCGACACCGGCCCGTCCTCATCGTAGCCAACGATGAGTTTCACCACCAAGGGCATGCAATCCCCGCATTTCGGCCGTTTGCCGAGCGTTCGGTAGATCAGCCCGGGCGTCAGGACGACGAACGGATCCTTCGTCCGCAATGCCGAGACGGCTTCGTGAATCTCCTCCGAGGTGAGGACGGTGCAAGAGCAGATAATCATCGTGTGTTTCTAGGTGCAGCGCATGCCTTTGTTTCCGGTCCCGCGAGAAGTGGGGCGGCCCAGCCGGCCGCCATGAGCAGGTCAGGCTTCGCTGCTGCCACTTTCGCGCAAGGAAACTGCGGAGTTTGGGGTCTTTAAAGCGGGGGCTTAGGGAATCGTCAACCAAGACACTTAGCGGCCTTTTAAATCATCTCCCCGATGCTCGGGCTTACGAACATGCAAGCTGACTATCTGGTGGGGCAAAAATGCAGCTAATGAAATTCGCGCCGACGTCTGTACGGACAGATCGAAGGCCTGGTCGCGCAACTCGAGTCGGAACGGCAGGCGCGCGCGGCTGCGGAGGCGGCGAACGCCGGGACACTGGGGCTTCTGGACGTGGTCAGCAAGAAGCTGCGCCCTCCGATGGAATCCGTCACGGCGCTGACTGACCGGATCCTGGACGGGCCGCTCAACCTTGCGCAGCGGCGCGACGCCGAAACCCTGGCCCATTCGATGCACCGCATCTTGAGCGCGCTGACCGAAGTGCTCGACTTCAGCACGCTCCAGTCCGGCGAAGCCGACTTTTCGGTGGAGCCGTTCGATTTTCACGCCCTCGTCCGGGAAACAGCCTCCGCCCTGCAGGCTTGCGCCGCGGCCAAGGGCCTGACCAGCAGCGTCGACATGGCGTCGAACTGCCCCCGCTACATCGTCGGCGATGCCATGCGCGTCCGCCAGGTGCTCATGGCGCTGATGGAAACATCCATCAAAGCCACGACCGAAGGGTCGATCCGTCTTTACGTCAGCGTCAACGACGCGGCGTCCCCGGTGACCGTTCGCTTCGACATTACCGACACCAGCCCCGGCATGACCCCGGAGCAACAGGCAGCGCTGTTCCAGCCTTCCACCGATACGTCGCGGTCCGACGGCGGTCTCGGCCTGCCAATCGCGCAACGGCTCGCGGATGCGATGGGCGGTGAAGTTTCGTGCGACAGCGCCATGGGTCAGGGCGCGCTGTATTGGTTCACGTTCAAGGCGCTGGTCGCCGAGCAGCAGACCGAGAACCGTCCGGCGCAGCCGGCCCCGGTCGAGATGCTCGAACTCGACGAGGTGGATGTTGTCGAGATGGGCGTCGTTGAGGCGGAGGTCGTTGCGCTCGACGCGCCGTTGACCGGCAGCCTCGAGGCTGAACGGGCCATGGCGGAGATGCTCGAGACACCGGCCCCGGAGCCTGTGCCCGAGCCGGCTCCGATGCCGGAACCCGAGCCCGATGCGGCGCCGCGCGCGCAGCCCGGCAGAAGCCGGAAACGGGGGAGAAGCGCGACCATGCAGGTTCGCTGGCGGGTCATGTGCTGATGATCGAGGACAACACGGTCAACCGGCTCCTGATCGGAGCCTATCTCGACGAGTTCGGGTTGACGTTCGATGTCGCCGAGACAGGCGCAGCCGCGCTGATGTGCCTGGCCCAGCGTCCCTACGATGTCGTGCTCATGGACACGGTCCTTCCCGACTATCGCGGGCTTCAGCTGGCGCAGCGCATCCGGTCGCAGGAATCGGTCTCGGCGCATGTGCCGATCGTCGCGCTCGCGACGCTGTCGGACACCGAAGACGAGAAAACCTATGTCGAGGCTGGCGTGAACGCCTCGGTCGACAAGCCCATTCAGGGTCTTGAACTTTATGCGGCGCTCGTCCCGTTGGTGCCTGCGCAGAAGGAAGACGCCGAGGAAGAGGATTGGACCCCGGTCTACTAGTCTTCGCTAGCCGGCTTTGGCCAAAGCGTCGACGTTCTCGTCCACGAGATTGACGATCCCGGCCATGATCTCGTTGAGTTGGAAGTCCTTGGGCGTGTAGACGGCCGAAGCGCCGCACTGCTTGAGGATGTTGACATCTTCCTGCGGAATGATGCCACCCACCACGACGGGGACATCGTTCATGCCTGCCTCGCGGAGCTTCTGCACGACATCGCGCACGAGCGAAACATGCGATCCCGACAGGATCGACAGCCCGACGACATGTGCCTTGGACTCCTTCGCTTGCGCGACGATCTCCGCGGGTGTCAGGCGAATGCCGTCATAAACGACTTTCATGCCCACATCGTCGGCGCGCACGGCAATCTGCTCTGCGCCGTTCGAGTGGCCATCGAGCCCGGGCTTGCCGACAACAAAAGTCAGTGTGCGGCCCAGCTTGCCCGAAACTTGGCTGACGAGATCGCGAATCTCCGTCATGCGCATCTCGTCGACAGCGTGTGCCGCGCCGATCCCGGTCGGCGCCCTGTATTCCCCGAAGACTTCGCGCAAGACCGCGCCCCACTCGCCGGTGGTGACGCCGACTTTGGCCGCTTCGATCGACGGCGGCATGATGTTGCGGCCTTCGCTCGCGGCTTGCTTCAATTCCGTGAGGGCCTGATTGACCGCAGCGTTGTCGCGGTTCTGGCGCCATGCCTGAAGCGCGGCGACCTGCTCGATCTCGACCGAGTCCGGCACGGTGAGAATACCTTCCATACCGGAATCGAGCGGCGAAGGCTCGGTCTCGGTGTAGCGATTGACGCCCACCAGAACCTGATCGCCCCGTTCTATGTCGGCCATTCGTGCGGCATTGGAGGCGATCAAGGCCTCCTTCATGTAGTCGATGCTCGCCACAGCGCCGCCCATGGAGTCGATCTTGGCAAGCTCCGCGCGGGCCTGCTCCTTCAGCTCCTCGACCTTGCGGTCGATTACGTCGGAACCGTCGAAGATATCCTGATACTCCAAGAGGTCTGTCTCGTAGGCGACGATCTGCTGCAGGCGCAGCGACCATTGCTGATCCCACGGGCGCGGCAGACCGAGCGCTTCGTTCCAGGCCGGAAGCTGCACGGCGCGGGCGCGGGCCTTCTTCGACAGCGTTACCGCCAGCATCGAAAGCAAAATGCGGTACACGTTGTTTTCGGGCTGCGGCTCGGTCAGGCCGAGGGAGTTGACCTGTACGCCGTAGCGGAAGCGGCGCAGCTTGGGCTCTTCGACGCCATAGCGATTGAGCGCAATCTCGTCCCACAGATCCACGAAGGCCCGCATCTTCGAGATTTCGGTGATGAAGCGGACGCCCGCATTGACGAAGAAGCTGATGGCCGCGACGACCTTGGGGAATCGCTCGTCGGGAACCTCGCCCGACTCCTTGACGCGGTCGAGCACGGCTTGTGCCGTGGCGAGCGCGAAGGCGAGCTCCTGGGCCGGCGTCGCGCCCGCCTCCTGCAAGTGATAGGAGCAGACATTGGTCGGATTCCACTTCGGCACTTCCTTGTTCGTGAAAACGATCACGTCCTTGATGAGCCGCAACGAAGGATCCGGCGGGAACACATACGTGCCGCGCGAGAGATATTCCTTGATGATGTCGTTCTGCGTCGTGCCGGTGAGCTTGGTCCGGTCCGTGCCTTGTTCGTCTGCGAGCGAGATATAGAGCGACAGCAGCCACGCCGCCGGCGCGTTGATCGTCATCGAGGTGTTCATCTCGCCGAGCGGAATGCTGTCGAGCAGCGTCCGCATGTCGCCGAGATGGGAGACCGGCACGCCGACCTTGCCCACTTCGCCGCGCGCCAGCGGAGAATCGGAGTCGTAGCCGGTCTGGGTCGGCAGATCGAACGCGATGGAAAGGCCGGTCTGCCCCTTGGCCAGGTTCTTCCGATAGAGTTCGTTCGACGCTTTAGCCGTCGAATGGCCCGCATATGTGCGGAACATCCACGGTTTATCGCGCACCGGCTTGTCGCTGTCTGTGTTGCCGCTCATAGCTCTTGCTGAAACCATCCCCTGTTCGTGTGCGGTGCATCGAAGCATGCCCGGGGCGTGCGGGCAATATGCCGTTAGAAGGGTTGTAAATTGCCCTGTCGGCCCTTTGAAAGTCCCAAAAGCAGGGGCCGACTGCCGCAGGCGGATGCCCCTCCGTTCGATTCTTCCTCTGGCAAGAGGCGATTCTTTTTGCTAACCCTCCTGACCGATTAAGGCAGCCCTGCCAAAATTTGGGCATTTCCATGTGAGCCCCGGCGCTTTCGGTGCGGGCAGGCCGACACAGTCTGCGGCCCGCAAAGATGTTGCAGTCGCGAGATGGATCGAAGACAATTCTCGCAAATGCAAAAAAGCGCCCCGACAAATAGAGGACTGGGGGGACAACCGGATGAATGAGATGTCGATAGGTGAAGTTTCAGCGGACGCGGCCGCCCCACGCGGCGAAATCAAAGATCTTTACGAGGTCGCGAAATTCCGCCGCTGGGCCACGTGCCGAAGAACATGTACGCCTGGGCAATCCGCCAGGACCGCCACGGTGCGCCGGACACGGCCATGCAGGTGGAAGTCGTTCCGACCTGGGAGCTGGACTCCCATGACGTGCTCGTCCTCGTGATGGCTGCGGGCGTCAACTACAACGGCGTTTGGGCCTCTCTCGGTGAGCCCATGTCCGTGTTCGATGTGCACAAGCAACCTTACCACATCGCCGGCTCGGACGCCTCCGGCATTGTTTGGGCCGTCGGCTCCAAGGTGAAGCGCTGGAAGGTCGGCGACGAAGTCGTCATCCACTGCAACCAGGACGATGGCGACGACGAAGAGTGCAACGGCGGCGATCCGATGTTCTCCACCTCGCAGCGCATCTGGGGCTATGAGACGCCGGACGGTTCGTTTGCGCAGTTCGCGCGCGTGCAGGATCGTCAGCTTCTGCCGCGGCCGCAGCACCTCACCTGGGAAGAAGCGGCTTGTTACACGCTGACCCTCGCGACCTCTTACCGCATGCTGTTCGGGCATCGTCCGCACACGCTGAAGCCCGGTCACAACGTCCTGGTCTGGGGCGCCTCGGGCGGCCTGGGCTCCATGGCCATCCAGCTCTGCGCGACGGCCGGCGCCAACGCCATCGGCGTTGTGTCCGAGGACGACAAGCGCGACTTCGTGATGTCGCTCGGCGCCAAGGGCGTCATCAACCGCAAGGACTTCAATTGCTGGGGGCAGCTGCCCAAAGTGAATACGCCGGAATACAACGCTTGGGCCAAGGAGTGCCGTCAGTTCGGCAAGGCCATCTGGGATGTCACCGGCAAGGGCGTGAACGTGGACTGCGTGTTCGAACACCCGGGCGAGGCGACGTTCCCGGTCTCGACCTTTGTCGTCAAGCGCGGCGGCATGGTCGTCTTCTGTGCCGGCACCACCGGTTTCAACCTGACCATGGATGCGCGCTATGTCTGGATGCATCAGAAGCGCGTTCAGGGTTCGCACTTCGCGCATCTGCAGCAGGCGAGCATGGCGAACAAGCTCGTGATCGAACGTCATATCGATCCGTGCATGTCCGAAGTGTTCCCATGGGAGCAGATCCCCAAGGCCCATATGCGCATGTGGAACAACGAGCACCGTCCCGGCAACATGGCCGTGCTGGTGAGCTCGCCCGTCACGGGTCTTCGGACATTCGAAGACGTGATCGAGGCGAGCGAAGAGACACACGGCAAGGCGTAACGCCCGGCCGGTTCTAGAATTCGGCTGCTCCGGCAGCCGCAGGCGCGCCTCGGGCATGAAGTCCGGGGCGCGTTGTACTTTCATGTCCCCCAAGCCGATTGGGGTTTGACTCACACTGCCGCGCGCGGTTCGGTGTGGAACAAACCCCGATCGCACGACCGGAGGAAGCCGACG
The DNA here is from genome assembly GCF_001723355.1 of Methyloceanibacter stevinii. Taxonomy (NCBI): domain Bacteria; kingdom Pseudomonadati; phylum Pseudomonadota; class Alphaproteobacteria; order Hyphomicrobiales; family Hyphomicrobiaceae; genus Methyloceanibacter; species Methyloceanibacter stevinii. The sequence goes on from NZ_LPWE01000005.1 coordinate 52,891, forward strand.
TTGACCGCCAACGAATCCATGACCGACCGTTTGATCCCGCTCCTCGATGCCGCCGCCGAAGCGGCAGGAACCTTGGGGGCCGTGGCCACCGAGGCCGTGAAAGCCAAGCTCGCCCCTGACGGCAAAGTCGACAATTCCGCGCTGGAGCGCGAAGAGCATATCGCCCATGGCCTGGCCTGGATCGCTACCTATGTCGAGGGCATCCGGCAGATGGCCGAATATGCCAAGCGGACCACGGAAGAAGGGCGCTTCGGTGAGTTCGAGGGTCTGCTTACGCAGATCGTGGTCGGCGAGTATCTGGCCCAGCTCGCGGGCGGTGTCGTCATGAGCCAAGGCGAGATCGTCCGCCTGCATGAGCTCGGCGTGCCGGACTCCGCGAAAGAGGCCTTTCTGTCCGACAATGTGGTTGCTCTGATCCAAGGCGTGACGCCGGAGATGCGCGCGCGCGTTTCCACGTTGATCCAGGATGCCGAGGGTGCCGCGGCGGCCAATTTCGGCGATCCGGGTCTGGACGAGACCTATGAGGAGATCCGCAACGAGATGCGGCGTTTCTCCCAGGCCGAAGTGGTGCCCCACGCGCAGGAGTGGCACCTCAAGGACGACTACATTCCGCTCGAGTTGGTCAATCAGATGGCCGAACTCGGCGTGTTCTCGCTGACGCTGCCGGAAGAGCTTGGCGGCTTGGGTCTCGGCAAGGAGGCCATGTGCGTTGTCTCCGAGGAACTGTCCCGCGGCTATATCGGTGTGGGCTCGCTCGGCACGCGCTCGGAGATCGCCGAGGAGCTGATCCACAACGGCGGCACGGACGCCCAGAAGGAAGAGTGGCTGCCGAAGATCGCCAGCGGCGAAATCCTGCCCACGGCCGTCTTCACCGAGCCGAACACCGGCTCCGACCTCGCTTCGCTCTCGACGCGGGCCGTGAAGGACGGGGACGTCTACAAGATCACCGGCCAGAAGACCTGGATCACCCATGCCGCGCGCGCCGACCTCATGACCGTGCTGGCGCGCACCGATCCGAACGAGAAGGGCTATCGCGGCCTGTCGATGTTTCTGGCGCCCAAGCCGCGCGGCACGGACGACAAGCCGTTCCCGGCGGCCGGCATGTCCGGCGGCGAGATCGAGGTGCTCGGCTATCGCGGCATGAAGGAGTTCGACATCTCCTTCGACAATTTCGAAGTGCCGGCGGCCAACCTGCTCGGCGGTGTCGAGGGCCAGGGTTTCAAGCAGCTCATGCAGACCTTCGAGGCCGCCCGTATCCAGACGGCCGCCCGGGCCATCGGCGTGGCGCAGTCTGCACTCGATATTGGCCTCCGCTACGGCATGGAGCGTGTCCAGTTCGGCAAGCCGATCATCAATTTCCCGCGCGTGTCGGACAAGCTGGCCATGATGGCGGCGGAAATCCTGTTTGCCCGTCAGCTTACCTATTTTTCGGCGCGTAAGAAGGACCATGGCGAGCGCTGCGACCTGGAAGCGGGCATGGCCAAGCTCCTTGCCGCACGCGTGGCTTGGGCCGCCGCCGACAATGCGCTGCAGATTCACGGCGGCAACGGGTTCGCGCTCGAATACACGATCAGCCGGGTGCTGTGCGATGCGCGCATCCTGTCGATCTTCGAGGCGCGGCCGAGATCCAGGCCCATGTGATCGCGCGGCGTCTGCTCGAGCAGTGAGTGTGAGCCATGAGTAGTGCGGCCGAGCCCATCACCTCCAAACGGTCGCTGATAGGGCTTGGTGTCGCGCTGCTGATCTGCTTTGCCGCATCGCTCATCGGCAGCGCCTTCACGTCGCCCAATCTCGCCTGGTACGCCACGCTCGAGAAGCCGGGCTTCACCCCGCCGAACAGTGTCTTCCCCATCGTGTGGACGATCCTGTTCGCCATGATGGCGGTGTCGGCGTGGCTCGTCTGGCGGCAGCCTGCTGACGACGGCGACAAGAAGACGGCCCTGACCTGGTTCGGTATCCAGCTCGCCCTGAACGTGCTCTGGTCCTTCGCCTTCTTCCAGATGCACAGCCCCATCGCCGGTCTCGCAGTGATCTTGTGGCTGCTGGTCGCGATCGTCCTGACCATGGTGTTTTTCGACCGGGTCAGCCGCGTCGCCGCACTCCTTCTCATCCCTTATCTGCTCTGGGTCGGCTTCGCCGCCGGCCTGAATTTCGCGATCTGGGCGCTGAACGCCGGCGCGGCTTAGGGGCAGCGGCATGGCGCGGCGCTCCGTTCTCATCACAGGCTGCTCTTCCGGCATCGGGCTCGCGGCCGCCGAGACCATGAAGGAGCGCGGCTGGCGCGTGTTCGCCACAGCCCGCAAGCCGGAAGACCTGGCGCGACTCAAGGACGAGGTCGGCGTCGAGAGCGTCTATCTCGACTACACCGAGCCCGATTCGATCGCCGCGGCTGCGGATCACGTTCTGACGGCAACGGACGGTACGCTGACCGCGCTCTTCAACAACGGCGCCTACGGGCAGCCCGGCGCCATCGAGGATCTCCCGACCGAGGCGCTGCGCGCGCAATTCGAAACCAACGTGTTCGGCTGGCACGATCTGACGCGCCGGGTGATCGCGCCGATGCGGGCCCGCAATGAAGGACGTATCGTTCAGTGTTCCTCCGTCCTCGGCCTGCTTGCCGCGCCCTACCGGGGGGCCTATTGCGCCTCGAAGTTCGCCATCGAGGCGCTGACGGATACGCTCCGCATCGAGTTGAAGGACACGGCCATCCACGTGAGTTTGATCGAGCCGGGACCTATCGCCACCCGCTTCGTCGAGACGGCGATCAAGCACTACAAGCGGAATATCGACATGGAGAACTCGGCCCATGCCGAGATTTACCGGGAACGGCTTGCGAAGATGGAAGACGGCGGGCAGATGGCATTTAAGCTCGAGCCGGAGGCCGTTTGCCGCCGGCTCGTTCATGCGCTCGAGGCGAAGCGTCCCAAGACGCGCTACTACGTGACGGTTCCGACCTTTGTGGGCGCTTACCTGCGCCGGATTCTGCCGGCGCGCGCGCTCGATTTCGTCGCCGCGAAGAACTAGACTCATTTGCTTGGCGCGGATCGCGCCCAAACACAGCCCGTCAAACGGGGGCACTCGCACGGGCCACCTGGAGGCCACTTTGGAATACGTACTTCGCTGGATTCTGCCGTTCGCGGTATTGCTGGTCGTGATCGTCCTGGTCTTCGGCCTGTTCAACATGCTCCGGGGCAACAATCCGAATCTCAGCCAGAAATTGATGCGCGCGCGCGTCCTTTTGCAGCTCGCGGCCCTTATCGTGGCGATGGCAATTGCCTATCTTGCGGGGACGCGTCCCCACTAGGCAGGGTTGACCCCTCCCAGGGCAGGGCTACGCTGTTTTGGAATAGCAGGGTAGCGGTCGCGCGCCCGGCCCTTTGGGCAGTCGTTCCTCGGAGCGATGCCCCTTCGGGCGATCGTTTGGGGCACTATGGTCAAGCTGAACAAGATTTACACGCGAACCGGCGACGACGGGACGACGGCGCTCGGCACGGGCGACCGCGTCGCCAAGTACGATTTGCGCGTGGAGGCTTACGGCACGGTCGATGAGACCAATGCGACAATCGGGCTTGCGCGGGTTCACACCGGCACGTCGGACCCCAAACTCGACGCCATGCTCATGCGAATCCAGAACGATCTGTTCGATCTCGGCGCCGATCTTTGTTTCCCGGAGGAGATGAAGAAGGGCGAAGCGGCACTTCGCGTCAGCGACGCCCAGATCGCGCGCCTCGAAGCGGAGATCGACGAGATGAACGGCGTGCTCGATCCGCTCCGCTCGTTTGTCCTGCCGGGCGGCTCTCCCGCCGCGGCCTATCTGCATCTGGCCCGCACGGTTTGCCGCCGGGCCGAGCGTTTGGTCGTTGCGCTCGCGGCGCGCCCCGACGAGCCCGTCAGCACGCAAGCGGTCGGTTACGTCAACCGGCTCTCGGATTTCCTGTTCGTTGCGGGTCGCTACGCAAACGACAAGGGTGCGTCCGACGTGTTGTGGGTCCCCGGCCAGAACCGCTGAAGCGGGGTGATGCGCCCGTGTTCGTCCCCCTCCATGACACCAACCCTCTCAAGAAGATCAGCTTTCCCTATGTGACGGTGGGCCTCATCGCCCTCAATGTTGCGGTCTATGTGGTCCTGCAAACGGGCTGGGTGGTGCCGCTGGAGGACGAAGACCTGTCCGCGTTCGCGGTCGTCCCGGCGCAGTTTCTTGCGAACACCGCGGGCGACACGCCCTTTCTTGCGTCGGGCGGCGTTCTGGTCCCCGAACGTCTCACCCTCGTCACCTACATGTTTCTGCACGGCGGTTGGGTTCACCTGATCGGGAACATGCTGTTCCTGTGGGTGTTCGGCGACAATATCGAGGACGCGATGGGGCATATGCGCTTCATCATGTTCTATGTGATGTGCGGGATATTCGCCGCGCTGTCCCATACCTACATGCTGCCGCATTCGGACCTGCCGCTGATCGGCGCATCCGGCGCGGTGGCCGGGGTCATTTCGTCCTATTTGATCCTGCATCCGAAGGTGAAGGTTTGGGTGCTGGCCCTCTGGCGCGTTCCGATCCGCATTACTGCGGCCTGGGCGTTGGGTATTTGGATTCTGGCACAATTCGCCAATCTATTCTTTGCGAGCGAGGAAGCCGTCGCCTGGTGGGCGCATCTCGGCGGGCTGCTTTCCGGGGCCCTTTTGATCCTCTTCATGCGGCGGCGGGGAGTGGTACTTTTCGACCGCACGCGCGGTGGCGCCTAAGGCTTCACACGCCGCAATTCGGGACTCCGTGCCACCATTGACTTGAGACATTTCGGGCTTTACGGTCGCCGCCATTTCGCACGTGCGAGATATTGGCTTTGGGGCAAGTCAAACCCTCTTGGGGACCAAAAAGACCATATGAAAATCTTAGTACCCATCAAACGCGTCATCGATTCCAACGTGAAAGTCCGGGTGAAATCCGACGGCACTGGCGTCGACCTGGCCAACGTGAAAATGTCGATGAATCCATTCTGCGAGATCGCAGTCGAGGAAGCCGTCCGCATGAAAGAGCGCGGCGAGGCGAGCGAAATCGTGGCCGTCTCGATCGGTACCGCCAAGGCCCAGGATACGCTGCGGACGGCGCTCGCCATGGGCGCGGATCGCGCCATTCTGGTGAAGACCGACGAGACCGTGGAGCCGCTGGCCGTGGCCAAGGTGCTGCAGGCCGTCGTCAAGAACGAGACGCCCGATCTCGTCATTCTCGGCAAGCAGGCGATCGACGACGATTGCAATCAGACGGGGCAGATGCTGGCCGGCCTTCTGGATGTGCCGCAAGGCACGTTCGCCTCGAAGGTCGAGTTCGACGGCGACATGGTGAAGGTGACCCGCGAGGTCGATGGCGGTCTGGAGACCGTGTCGCTCACCAAGCCGGCCGTGATCACGACGGACCTACGCTTGAACGAGCCGCGCTATGCCTCGTTGCCGAACATCATGAAGGCAAAGAAGAAGCCGATCGACGAGACCACTCCTGAGGACCTCGGCGTCGACATCGCGCCGCGGCTGAAGGTGCTGGCGGTCGATGAGCCCAAGGCGCGCGAGGCCGGTATCAAGGTCGACGACGTGGCGGCCCTTGTCGACAAACTCAAGAATGAAGCGGGGGTTCTGTAGATGGCCGTCCTGCTGCTCGCAGAGCACGACAACAAGACCCTCGCACCGGCGACCGCCAAGGCGTTGACCGCCGCGAAGGCATTTGGAAGCGACGTGGACATTCTAGTCGCCGGCGAAGGCTGTCAGGCCGTGGCCGGCGAGGCCGCCAAGCTAGACGGTGTGCGCAAGGTCCTGCTGGCCGATGCGCCGCAACTGGCGCACCGTCTCGCCGAAGATACGACGGCGACGATTCTGCCGCTCATGGCAGACTATTCGGCGCTGCTGGCGCCCGCGACGACCATGGGCAAGAACGTTCTGCCGCGCGTGGCGGCGCTGCTCGACGTGGGACAGATCTCCGACATCATTGAAGTAAAGTCGCCTGACACGTTCGTGCGGCCGATCTATGCCGGCAATGCGCTGGAGACCGTCCAGACGTCGGACAAGACCATTGTCGCCACCGTGCGCACGACGGCGTTCGCGGCGACGGGCGAGGGCGGTACAGCGAGCGTTGAGACGGTTGGCGCCGGGGACGAGGTGCCGTCCTCCAGTTTTGTCGGCGCCGAGATCACCGAGAGCGAGAGGCCCGAGTTGACGGCGGCCCGCGTGGTGATTTCCGGCGGCCGCGGCATGGAGTCCGGCGAGAATTTCGAGAAGCTCATCGCGCCGGTCGCGACCGGCTCGGGGCGGGCAATCGGTGCGTCGAGAGCAGCCGTGGACTCTGGTTTCATGCCGAACGATTATCAAGTCGGCCAGACCGGCAAGGTGGTTGCGCCCGAGCTTTATGTCGCCGTCGGTATTTCCGGCGCCATTCAGCATCTCGCGGGTATGAAAGATTCCAAGGTGATCGTAGCGATCAACAAGGATGCGGAAGCCCCGATCTTCCAGGTTGCGGACTACGGTCTCGTCGGTGATCTGTTCGAGGTTTTGCCTGAGCTCAATGAAGAGTTGAAAAAGGCAGGCTACGGAGACTAGTCGCGTGCACGCAGTGCGCGGGACTGGCTGGGTAAGTCACGATGGATGGGCCGGTCGCCGGTCCGTTTTCGGAGCAGGAGCGTAGAGTGGAGCCTATTCGTAAAGTGGGCGTCGTTGGCGCGGGCCAGATGGGACGCGGTATCGCGCACGTGGTCGCGCTCAGCGGCTACGATGTGGCCATCAACGATCTTTCCAAGGAAGCCTATGACTCGGCCGTCGGGTCGATCACCAAGAACCTGACGCGCCAAGTGTCCAAGGGGAAGATTACCGAGGATGAAATGAACACGGCACTCGGCCGGATCTCCTTCGCAGAGAACTACGAGGGCCTGTCGGACGTGGATCTCGTTATCGAGGCGGCGACCGAGGACGAAACGGTCAAGCGCAAGATTTTCGTCGCGGTGTGTCCGTTCCTGAAGCCGGATACGATCCTTGCGACGAACACGTCCTCCATTTCCATTACGCGTCTTGCCGCCACGACCGACCGGCCCGAGCGCTTCATCGGCATGCATTTCATGAACCCGGTTCCGGTCATGGAACTGGTGGAGATGATCCGCGGCATCGCAACCGACGATGCGACCTTCGTGCGCGCCAAGGAGCTCGTGGGCTCGATGGGTAAGACCATCGCGGTGTCCGAAGATTTTCCCGCCTTCATGGTCAACCGCATCCTGCTGCCGATGATCAACGAAGCGGTGTACACGCTTTACGAGGGCGTGGGCTCCGTGGACGCTATCGATACGGCCATGCGGCTTGGGGCGAACCATCCGATGGGGCCCTTGCAGCTTGCCGATTTCATTGGCCTGGATACTTGCCTGTCGATCATGCAGGTCCTCTACGAGGGGCTTGCGGATTCCAAGTACCGGCCGTGCCCGCTTCTTGTGAAATACGTGGAAGCCGGGTGGCTGGGACGCAAGAGCAACCGCGGTTTCTACGACTACCGTGGCGATGAGCCGATGCCCACGCGCTAAGGCGCCAGACTTGACTTGGTATTGCGCCGGCGCGCGAGCCTGCCCTGCGGTCCCAATGGGAGGAAAGCAATGAGCTCTTCATTCTCGCGTTTCGCCGGCCTTCTGGTGGCGCTGACCGTGCTCGTTGCGGGTCATGGTGCGTTCGCCGCCTGCGATCCCGAAACCGCCCTGTACGAAGACGAATTCGATTTTCTCGATGTCTCGTGGGGCAGCGCGGACGACAGCATTCTCATCAATGACGATGCTCTCCAGATCCGAGGCTCGGGTGGGGTCGTCAATCTCGAGACGAAGACGAAGGCCGCCGACGTCTGCGTCGACGTGACTATCGAGGAAGCCGAGAAGGTTTCCGACAGTCCGGCGGGCGTCGTATTCTGGTGGCAAGATTGGCAGAACTACTACGCGGTCTTCGTCTGGTCCGATGGCTGGATCGAAGTGCGCCGCATGGAAGACGGCGAGTCGAAGACCCTGTTCACCCAGGAAACCGATGCGCTCAACGCGGGCGCCGGCGCCGTCAACAACATCGAACTCACGCTGCAGCCGAAAGACGCCACGCTGATCGTGAACGGGACGGAAGTCCGCCGTTTTAAGGCGAAGCGCCCCAAGGATGGCGGTGCGGTGGGTCTCTACGGCATCTCGCCGGATGGTGCGCCAGCTACTTTCAGCTTCGACAATCTCATCGTCAACGCGCGCTAAGCCCTAGCGGCCAAAGAGCCAGTCCTCGAAAGTCGCGCGTGACCTTCGCAGATCCCGTGTGGCACTCATGCGGGGGGCAAGGTTCGGCTCGCCGCGTTCGGGAGAGGGCGGCAACGGCGCCCGCAAATCCCGTTCAGCCGATCGGGTCATGGCCTGGCGCGGGGCGCCGGGGTCCGTTGCGTGCGGACTGACGGCCACGGCCGATCGCGCACCGGCCTGTAGGTCCGTATGGGCCAGCCGCGGGTTCGGTCCTGGCGCCGCGCCACGGGGCGACAGGCGCAGATTCGAAAAAGAGTGCCGCTGGTCGCGCCCCTCGCGCTCTGCCCGTGTGGCCCGCACCTGATCGAGTCCCGCCGGGGCGAGCCGGGGAGCCGGGGAGGGCTGCATGCGGCTGGTGGCTTCTCCGGACGGGGTTTCCGCATGCGCGGCAGCAGCGCATACGACCAGCGAAACGGAGAGCGTTCTCGCGAGGAGCTTCGGCATGCCTGTTTCTTACGTCCGTCCACCGGTTCCAGCAAGACGTACTTCTCGACGCACCACACGCCCCCCGGGGGCTTCCGGCCAGGGCAGGCTGTCTCGGCCTGCCCCTCAGGCCCCCTCGCGCTTGGCGTTCGAAAGCAGCGCTCCCGACAGGGTCTCGAGGCGTGCTTCGATCCGGGCAAGCCGCGCGTCGATCGACGGGGCGGTGATGGGGTTCTCGCTCGCGATCATCTCCGGCGCCTGTGCGTCGGGGTTTCCCTCCAGCTTTTCGTGTTCGGCCTGCAAGGTTTGGATGACGATGCCGATCATCATGTTGAGGAAGATGAAGGCCACCAGGAAGATGAAGCTGAGATAGAACAGCCAGCTTAGCGGATAGACCGCCATGGTCTCGTACATCACGTCGGTCCAATCCTCGAACGTCGCCACGCGGAAGAGCGTCAGCATCGCGATGGAGATGTTGCCCCACAGGGTCGGATTGATCTCGGCGAAGAAAATGCTGCCGGCGGCGCCGTAAATGTAGAAGATGATGAACATCAGAAGCGTCACGTATCCCATGCGCGGGATCGCCTGCAGCAGCGCATTCAGCAGCACCTGCAGTTCTGGGATCATCGACACGAGCCGCATTACCCTGAAGATGCGCAGGAGCCGTCCGAGAAGCGCCATTTCGCTCTCGTCGATGGGAATGAGGCTGGCGGTCACGATCACGAAGTCGAAGATGTTCCACCCTTTCGAGAAGAACCGCTTCAGATTGTGCTCCGCCGCCATACGGATGAGCAGCTCGACCAGAAAGAAGATCGTCACGGCATAGTCGAGGGCCTTGAGCCCCGCGGTGAGCTTCGGCCCTAGGGGGTAGTGCCGATGCCCACCTTGAGCGCCGAAATCACGATGACCGTGATGACGAACAGCTCGAAAATCTTGTTGCTGCGGATATCGATGAATAACTTTTTCAGACCGGGGGCCCGGTCCAGCACTGTCTTGTCGTTCATTCGTCTCTCGGTATCGGGTCCTTCGTGGCGCTCCGTTGATCGGCGATCCTAGCGAGGATTATGGTTGAAAGGCGTATGACACCGCGCCGCTCTTTGCCAGCCGTACGGGTCGCGCCGGTCCGGGCGTGGACAGGCCCAATCGGCTCCGGGGGCGGCTGCCCGGCCGTCGCCAATGGTCGTCGTGTCGATGCGATCGGCTAGGAGGAGAGGCCGCGCTTGAGATCGTCGAAGGTCAGGGCCGGAACGACGTCGATGGCCGCATCCAGCGCCGCGAACATCATCTCGTTCAATTTCGGTAGGAGAGCCACGTCCTCCAGGTCGAAGAAGATGTAGCCCGCGCGCTCGCCGCCCTCGAGCATGAAGTAGGCGGCTTCGGCCTGAGTTTCGGCGATCACGGCCTGGATGACCTGTCCCAAACTGCCATCCTGAAAGGCTTCGTTTCCGCGTTCCACGGGAATTGAGAATCGCATCATCATTCGCATTGCAGGCGTCTCCTTGGTGTCGGTTCACCGTAGCCAATCCGATATGCAGAAGAATGACTTAGGCAGGAATTTCTGCGGCTCGCCTTGTTGTAAATCTGTCATGAGAGAGGGCTACAGTCCGAACTTCCCTGACTATTATCTAGTCCTCAGAAAGCCCCGGGCGCCTCGTGCGGCCGGGGTTTTCTCTCGTCCTTGCCCGTTCGACGCGGCGCTCAGGCCACGGGCGGGGCCGCCTCCGCCGTGAGCGGCGCGACGGCAATGATCCCGTCGGTGACGTAGTGGTTGACCTTTCCCGCCCCCAATTCCTCGCCCGCCTCGTACAGATCGACGACACCGATCGTGCCGTGCCGGGAAAGCTCGGCCATGATGAAGTCCCGTTCGGCGTTGGTGTCCGAGTCGGTCGCGTGGGTGATCTGGAAGGTCAGGCGCGTCAGCGAAAAGCCCGTATCCTTGGTGCCCGCTCCCACCCAAAGGACGCGCTCGCGGGTGTCGGGCCGGTTGGTGCCATGCCAGAAAACATCGTCCACGGTCTGGGCCTCGGTCAGGCACTTCGCCCAGAACCGGACGTGGTGGCGTTTGCGCGGGCTGTTTCCGATGGGCTTCTGGAAGCCGATGTCCTGGCCGCGCCCGAACAGGTAGAGCGTCGAGAATGGGGCCTTGGGATAGGACGCGTTCAGGACGAACGCTCTGACCATGCCCCAGGAGCTCGACAGCGTGAGCGGGTCGGCCTCGTGCCACCCCGCCTTTGCGAAGGCGGCGCGCAGTTCGTCGAAGGTCCCCTCCAAGGCCAGGTTGACGGGATCGCCCGGCAGGCCGTCGCCGGTAATGGTGAAACTCGGCACGTGCTTGTGCCGGAGGACCATGAGGCCCATCCGCACGATGTAGGGAAGGATGACGTAGGCCGCGAGCGCATAGGTGGCCGCGAGCGCGAGGACCGACGGCAGTTCCCCGTCGACCCACTGGAATACGTTGACGATCAGCCAGATGCCAACGGCGCCGAGGCCGAGGACCACCAGACGCTGCAGGATCAGAATCACGAGTCTCACGGCGCTCAATAGAGCACAGATTCGGGTCTGTCGCTCTCGTACTGTAAGCGCTAGAGGGGAGCGCCGGGCGCTCCCCTGATAACTGTTTGAACTAGGCCCTTTGGTCTAATCGCCGAGGGTAAAGTAGCGCGTCACCCCAATTCGACCCACGTGCATATCGTTGTCGAAGTAGCCGTTGGATTGATAAGTGTCCTGATAGCTGTACGACTGCGTCTGGGCACTCTTCGACGAACTCTGGTAGGTGTAGCTGTCGCAGCACGAGCCGCCTTCGACGGAGCTAGAGGAGCCCTTGGATCGGGAGCTGTTGGTCAACCGAGCGCTCTTTGAGAACCTCTCCTTGCCGAAGTTCGTGTAGCGATACTCTGCCCGAAGCGTCCATTTCGAGGAGAGTCTTTGTTCGAGGCCGCCGCCCACCGTAATGCCGTGAGATCCGAAGTCTGAGATCTGGCCGTAGCCGACGCTAAAGGGGAGATCTTCGACATTGAAGTGTCCGTAGGACCATCCAGCCAGTCCGTAGACAAGCGTATTCGGCGTTGCGAGGTAACCGGCCCTGCCGATGACCGATACCATCCAGTCGAGTTCGAGCTTGTTATGTTCGTCGTATGTATAGGTCTGATTTTCGGAGTCAGTCTCGGTACTCTTTGATTGACCGGTGTCTCCGTCGCTTGAGCTGGACGACGACGACCCTCTTCCGGTGGTCCGCCTGCTTCTTTTCTCCTCCGGAATTGTCGACTGGAACAGCATTTGGCTCAGGCCCCCTTCCACTTGGATGCCGGCCACAACGCGCGGCGTAACGTGCATGCTCGCGCCGAGATAGATATCCGCGAGCGCGCCGTTGTTCCATTCGGTTCCGGCGCTTCGACCAGACACGTACTCGGTAGTGTCTTGGATGCTACGACTCAGATCGGTATTCGAATTGGTCGAACCGTCGGACCTATTGCTGCTGGTGCTGTCCCATTCCTGCGTGGACCGCGATTGATGCCGGTTCCAGTATCTTGAACTAGAGCCGGTCCCGCCGAAGCCCACGGATGCCCCCCAGTACAGCCCCGACCAGTCGTTTTCGCGTTTAGGCTCCATGTCATTCGCAGGAGAGGATACGCGCATTGGGCTTTGTTCTGAGCCTGTGCCTGCGAGGGAAGCCATGACGAGAGCCGTCTCAGGCGGTCCCGAGGAATCGCGATCTACGGTTTCCGCCTCAAGCTGCTTCAGCCTCGCTTCGAGCACTTTGACCCGTTGCTCCAAAGGTGCGAGCGCGTTCACCCGCGCTTCAAGCGCGGCTATAGATTCTTGAAGTTTTGAGATGGACGGTGAGCCGCTGGCCAATCCGACCGATGGAACTGCGCAGGCCGCGGCAACCCCAACTGAAAGTAATAGCGCGCGTGCCATGTGAGCACCGCCCTGAAAACGCTGCAACATACTACCCCCAAGTAGCTTTCTGGACTGCCGGAGCCATCGAGTGATGGACCCATCGACACTTTCTAGGGGGCTAGCTTAGCAGCAAAAATACAATCCAGGGTAGTCGTTGGAGTACTAGTGTGCCGTCCAGCCGCCGTCGGCGGAGAGGGTGGTGCCGGTGATCGAGGTGGCCGCGTCCGAGGTGAGGAAGAGCGCGATGCCGCCCAGTTCCTCGACGGTCGCGAAGCGCTTGTTGGGCTGGCCTGCAAGGAGAACGTTGCGGATGACGTCTTCGCGCGGGATGCCGTGGGCTGCCGCCTGTTCGCCGATCTGCTTCTCGACGAGCGGCGTGTAAACGTAACCGGGGCAGATGGCGTTGCAGGTGATGCCCTTTTCAGCCGCTTCCAGGGCCGTGACCTTCGTCAAGCCAACCATGCCGTGCTTGGCCGCCACATAGGCGGATTTGAACGGCGAGGCGATGAGGCCATGGGCCGAGGCGACATTGATGATCCGGCCCCAGCCCTTCTCGACCATGCCCGGCAGCGCGAGCCGGGTGGTATGGAAGGCCGAGCTCAGGTTGATCGCGAGGATCGCGTCCCATTTGGCCACCGGGAACGTCTCGAGCGGCTCGACGTGCTGGATGCCCGCGTTGTTGACCAGAACATCAATCGCGCCGAATTCGCCGAGGATGAACTTGAACATCTCTTCGATGTCCTCGGGCTTGGACATATCCGCGCCGGAATAGGTCACGGGCACCCCAAATTCTTCGGCGATCGCGTTCTGCTCCGCGTCGATTGCGTCGGGGTCGCCGAACCCGTTGAGGACCACGGCGGAACCGGCGGCCGCGAGCGCACGGGCAATGCCAAGACCGATACCGCTGGTCGAGCCGGTGACGAGGGAGACTTTGTCTTTCAGGCTTTGGGTTGCGGCCGTGCCTTGCTCGGGGGTCATGAGATCCATCGTCCTTGCGTCCTTCGCTGTCCAGTACCGGTCACGGCCGGGCGGGGCCGATGCCGGATACAGGTTAGCGTGCACAGGCTATTGGAACTATGACGCAAGCCGTCACACGTGGAAGCCCCGTGCGCGGCGTCCGGAGAGACTGCCGAAGCCCGTCGGGGGCCTGTCTTGCCGGACGTCTAGCTGCCGGTACGGTCGCCGCCGCCCTGCTGCTCGGTCAGCATGCGGTCGCGCTGCATTTCCAGCCACATGGCGTTCACGACCGCGAACATCGCGGCCAAGGGCAGCCCGAGAAGCCAAGCGAAATACCACATCGTGTCGGGCTCCTTTCTTAGTAAACGGAGTCGGAGGAACCGGTCACCTCCGCCTCGGTCACCTTGCCCCACAGGACCTTGTAGACCCAGGCCGTGTAGGCGAGGACGATCGGCATGAAGATGACCGTCGCGATCAGCATGATGAACAGCGTGTTGTGGGACGACGATGCATCCCAGACGGTCAGCGAGGAATTCGGATCGAACGACGAGGGCAGGATGAAGGGGAACATCGTCAGTCCGACGGACGAGATGGCGCCGAAGATGCCGAGCTGCGACCACAGCAGCGTGGAGACTTCGTGGTCCGAGCGCAGATCCCTGACGGCCATGATCATGCCGGCGAAGCCCAGGATCGGTGCGATCACGATCCACGGCCGGTCGGCATAGGCCGTCAGCCATGTGCTGGTGCGCGTCACCTCGGAAAAGAGGCGGGTTGGACGGCCCGTCGGCGACCTCTCCCACGATGGCGTAGCCTGGAAGCCGAAGGCGAGCCACAGGCCGGCCAAGGCAAAGCCGGCGATTGTCACCATGCCCGCTACCGATCCGATGGAGCGTGCCCGCGCGGCCACGGGGTCCTCGGCCTTCAGGGCAAGCCAGGCTGCGCCATGGGTCAGCAGCATGGCCACGGACACGATGCCGGTCAGAAGCGCAAAGGGGTTGAGCAGGTCGAGGAATTTCCAAAGATAGGAGCTGCCCTCGTAATAGGAGACCAGTTCCGGCGACAGCCTGAAGGGCACACCTTCGAGGACGTTTCCGACCGCGACACCGAAGATGAGAGCAGGGACCGCGCCGCCGACGAACAGCGCCCAGTCCCAGGTGCTGCGCCAGGCCTGTCCGTCACGCTTGGAGCGATATTTGAACGCGACGGGTCTCAAGATGAGTGCCGCGAGCACGGCGAACATCGCCAGATAAAAGCCGGAGAAGCTGACCGCGTAGACGAGCGGCCACGCCGCGAAGATCGCGCCGCCGCCAAGAATGAACCAGACTTGGTTGCCTTCCCAGACAGGGCCCACCGTGTTGATGGCGATGCGGCGCTCGATGTCGGTCTTCGCCACGAAGGGGAGAAGTGCGCCAACGCCCATGTCGAAGCCGTCCGTCATCGCGAACCCGATGAGGAGAACGCCCAGAAGCACCCACCAAATGACGCGAAGAACGTCGTATGTGATCAAGTCGGCAAGGATCATGACATTTACTCCGCGGGGGCCGGGGCGGCGAGAGCGCCCTCATCCATTGCACCCAGCCGGCGCTCATGCTGCGCCTGCCAGGCTTCGGTTTCCTCGACGTCCTGGAACGGCCCTTTCCGGATGTATTTGATCATCAGGGCCATCTCGATGATGAAGAGGATCGAGTAGAAAGTGACGAATCCGGCCAAGGTGATGAGCAGATCCTGCACCGAGAGCTGGCTTGCGGACAGCGCTGTCGGCAGCACCCCATCGACCGTCCAGGGCTGGCGGCCGAACTCGGCAACGAACCAGCCCATCTCGGCCGCGATCCAAGGGGCTGGGATGAGGAACACCGCGAAGATCAAGGCCCAACGCGGATAGCGCTCGCCGCCGAAGCTCGACTTCCAGAAGAAGTAGGCCATGAAGGCGATGAACAGGAAGCCGAGGCCCACCATGATGCGGAACGCCCAGAACAGCGGCGCGACCCCGGGGATCGTGTCGTTGGCGGCTTTCGCGATCTGCTCCGGCGTGGCTTTGGCCGGATCGTCCACATAGCGCTTCAGCAGGAGTGCAAAACCGAGATTGTCGGAATTGTCCTCGAACGCCTTGCGAAGTTCCGGCGCGATCGTCACGGCGGAGGGGTCTCTATCCGGTCGAATACCGCTTGCCCGGGCCGCCTCTCGTTCGGCGCGGATTTGCATCAGCGCGTCGTAGGCCACGACGCCGCTTTCGATGCGCTTTTGCGCTTCGGCGACGAGTTCCTCGATGCCGGGAATCGGGTCGGTCAGGGAGCGCGTGCCGATAATGCCCATGACCCAGGGAATGTGGACGGCGTAGTGCGTCTCGCGAGCTTCCTGATCGGGGAAGCCGATCAGCGTGAAGGAGGCCGGCGGCTTCTCCGTCTTCCACATGGCCTCGATCGCGGCGAGCTTCATTTTCTGGGTGTGGCTGGCCGTGTAGCCCGATTCATCGCCAAGTACGACGACGGACAGCGCTGAGGCGAGGCCGAACGCGGCTGCGACCGATATCGATCGGCGCGCCAGTTCCACATGGCGGTCCTTGAGCAGGTACCAAGCCGAGACGCCAAGGACGAAGACCGAAGCGGTGACATAGCCGGCCGAAACAGTGTGTACGAACTTGGCCTGTGCGACGGGGTTGAACAGGACGTCGTAGAACGACGTCATTTCCATCCGCATCGTGTCCGGATTGAAGACGGAGCCGACGGGGTTCTGCATCCAGCCATTGGCGATCAGGATCCAGAGCGCGGAAAGGTTCGACCCGAGCGCCACGAGCCAAGTCACCGTGAGGTGGCCGACTTTCGAAAGCTTGTCCCAGCCGAAGAAGAAAAGGCCTACGAAGGTCGCCTCGAGGAAGAAGGCCATAAGGCCCTCGACGGCGAGCGGCGCTCCGAAAATGTCGCCGACATAGTGGCTGTAGTAGCTCCAGTTCATGCCGAACTGGAATTCCATGGTGATGCCCGTCGCGACGCCCAAAACGAAGTTGATGCCGAACAGGGTGCCCCAGAACTTGGTCATCTGCCGCCAGATCGGCCGGCCGGTCATGACATAGACCGTTTCCATGATCGCGATGATGATCGACAGACCCAACGTCAGCGGGACGAAGAGAAAGTGATACATCGCGGTCATCGCGAATTGCAGTCGCGATAGTTCGACGACACCGAGTTCCATGACAAACGGTCTCCCAGCCTTTGGTGCGCACTTCTCAGCTCCGAGACCTTACAGCCACGGCGCGCGGGACGCTCTTAACACCCTGTCACAGGGACACTGTGACATACCTCAAATGCGGGGAGAAACAGTCAGGGCACACCGGTGCCCGAAGACGGGGTGCCCAGCCCCCCGATGAAGCGCCGCCACAATAGCAGCATCCGGCAGCGCCCGGCGAATGCCAATAAGTACGAGGTGTGAACTTTCATCGTCGAGCCCTTCGGTGGGCTCGTCGAGCAGCAGCAGGCGGGGGCGTTTCAGCACGGCGCGCGCGAGGCATAGTCTCCTGGCTTGCCCGCCGGAGAGACCGGCGCCGCTCTCGCCGAGTTGTGTATCCAACCCACCGCGCGCGCGAACGTGTGCTGGAGATCCGCCGCCGCCAAGGCCGCCCACATCTCGTCGTCGGTCGCGTCGGCGGCCAGGGCCAAATTCTCGCGGACCGTGCCGCGCAGAAGTGCGCTGCGTTGGGGGACCATGGTGACAACCTCCCGGAACGCCGTCTCTTCCCAATCGGACGGCGGCTTTCCGAGAACGGCGATTTCCCCGCCGCCGTCCTGCGGGTCCGTCGCCAGGAGCCCGGCGATCTGCAGCAGGAGTGTCGTCTTGCCGATGCCACTCGCGCCCGTGAGAGCGGCGGCGTCGCCGCGCGCAGGTCGAGGCTGAAATCGGGGCGCCGAATGGTGAGCACGGCCGGCTCATCTCCACGCGTGGGAGCCGGCGCTGGCTGGCGGGCGCTGCTTGTAGGAATCGCGGTGCGTAAAGGCTGGGCCGCATCGAAGCCGCCGATACGCTGCGCGGCGCCCGCCATGCGCCC
Source organism: Methyloceanibacter stevinii (assembly GCF_001723355.1). NCBI lineage: Bacteria > Pseudomonadati > Pseudomonadota > Alphaproteobacteria > Hyphomicrobiales > Hyphomicrobiaceae > Methyloceanibacter > Methyloceanibacter stevinii. The sequence goes on from NZ_LPWE01000005.1 coordinate 70,486, forward strand.
GAGTTCGGCGAAGCCGCGCCGCAACGGCAGGACCGTCTCCGCGAGGGCCAATGCCACGAACACGCCGATGGCGGCGACGGCGGCACCTGTGCCATTTTCCGTCACCAGCCAGCCGCCGATCGCAAGCGCCGCCCCGGCGACGAGCGTGACGAGAACGCTCAAGCGGAACGCGGCGGCGCGCTCCGCCTCGTCGAGTTGCTTCGCAGCTTGCCGGAGCCTTCCGTCCGTCGTCAGCAGCACGTCTTCCCGTGCGCCGATGCGGCCCCGCAGGATCAGAGCTTCGCGGTCCCGGATCGTGTCAATCAGCCCACGCCGCAGGCCTTGGGCCTCTATCTCGGCTGTGTGCGATGGGTGCAGGCCCTCGCGACCGAGGTGCCACAGGATCAGCGCGGCGAACGGCACATAGCCGATGAGGATGGCCCAGGCCATAGGCCACCCGACGAGCCACCCCAGGACCCAGAACACGGCGACATGAGCCAGCAGTGCCGCCGTGACCGGGAGCAACAGGCGCAAGGCAAGCCCGTCCAGCGCATCCACGTCGGCGACGATGCGCGTCAGAACGCCTTCGCTGCGCAATTGCATGAGGCCGCGCGCGTCCCGCGTCGCCTCCTGTTCCAGTAGTCGTACGCGGAGCTTTGCCAGCGCGCGCAAGGTCGCGTCGTGGGTGAGGAGTCTTTCTCCATAGCGCGCAGCGGCGCGGCCGAGCGCCAGGAAGCGGACGCCCGCCGAGGGACGGAAGAAGTCGAAGGCGATGCCGATGCCGGCGATGCCAGCAAGGCCCGACGCGTGATGAACCAGCCCGACAGGCCAAGCAGGGCCGCGCCCATGAGCAGCACCGTGATCGACAGCAGGGCACCGCGGGCCATGGCCCAGGGCGCCGCGCTCAGCAGGAAGCGCAGGACATGGGCGAGCGCTTTCATCGGGCTCCCTCGGACGCGAGAGGTGCATGCACGAGCGGCAAATGCACTTGGCGGTCCATGGCGGCGGCCAGCGCCGGATCGTGGGTCGCAACAATAAGTGTGCGGCCTTGGTCTTTCAGCCGGCCCAGTGCCTCGATGACGCGCTTCGCGGTATCCGCATCGAGATCGGCCGTCGGTTCGTCTGCGAGAATGACGTCGCTCTCGTCGAGAGCCGCGCGTGCGATCATCAGGCGCCGCGCCTCGCCGCCCGACACGCCGCCGCCGGTCTCGCCAAGCGTCGTCGCGAGGCCGTGTGGCAATCGTTCGACGACGTCGCGTGCGCCGGCGATGTCGAGCGCGGGGGCAGGGTCGCGTCCCGTATCGTCCGGGTCGAGCCAAGCGGCAAGCGTCTCGTCGGGAAAATGGGGCCGCTGAGGGATCAGAGACAACCGCGCACGCCAGGCGTCGGCCGTCTCGGCTCCCAGCGCGTGCCCGCAGACCGTGATGGCGCCTGAACTCAGCGGTGCGAGCCCGGCAATGCTTGCGAGCGCCGTCGTCTTGCCGGACCCGCTGGGACCGGTCAGCGCAACCGACTCTCCGGCTTTGAACTCCAGGTCGGGGAGGGGAAGCGCACGGCCCGGCAAAGACGCGACCGCTTTCGACAGCGCGACGGACGCCGGCCCCTCGATAGGCGCGGCGCGCGTGCCCGTGCCCACCAAAGCCACGCGTTCCGCTTCATCGAGCGCGTCGAGGTCGGCGACGACCGCGAAGCCTGCCGCCCGATCGTGCCAGGCGGCGGCGAGGTCGCGCATGGGTTGGAAGAATTCGGGCGCGATCAGCAGCAGAAATATCCCTTCCCGCAAGCTGAGCGGCGTGCCCCAAGTGCCGAAATTGAGCTCGCCGAGGAGGGAAAAGCCGACGAAAACGGCCATCATCGCGACGCCGATGGCCGCGAATAGTTCGAGCACGGTCGAGGACAGGAAGGCGATGCGCAGCACCGCCATGCTCTTCTCGCGCAGGCTCTCGGCCCGCGTCTCGAAATCGCGCGCGGCCCGTTGCGTAGCGCCCAACAAGCGGATGTCGAGCATGGCCGACAGCCGCTCCATCAGCATGTCGTTCATGGTGCCGATCTCACGCATCTGCTGGCGCGACGCATCCTCCGCCGCCATGCCGACTAGCGCCATGAAGATCGGGATCAGCGGTCCCGAAATCAGAAGGATCAGGCCCGCGGCCCAGGACACGGTGAAGGCGAGCGCCGCGAGCGCCAGCGGCAGGATCGCCGTGCGCATCATGGCGACGTGGTAGCGCGTCACCCATGCCTGAAGCAGCGGCAGTTTCTGTACGGCGAGGGCTGCGATCTCGGCCGATCCCGCCTCGGAAGGGTTGCGCGCCTCGCGCCGGATCAGGATCTCGCGCTCGCGGGCGATGGTGCGGTCGGCGGCGTCGAACAGAAGACGGCCGGAGAGCCGGTCAAGCGCCGCCCGTATGACGCCCAGTACGACAAAACCCGCGATCGCGAGCAGCGTATTGTCCGCCATACTCGCGTCCGCGCCCGTGCTCGCGACCCAGACCGAGATGATCCAGGCGATCAGCGCGGCTTGAAGCGGCCAGATGAGCCCCGCGGCCACGGCGAGCAAGGCGGCACGGCGCAGCGTATCGCGAACGGGCGCAATGATCCGGGCTTGCGCGCGGCGCCGGCTGTCGTCGTGCTCCGTGCTGTCTTCCATCACGTCTCTATTATGCCACTCAACGGACCGCCCGCCGGGCGTTGGGCCTGGGGACCGGCCGCGGGAGAGGTTTTGCCATAGCAGATTGATCTATGGGGATCCGATCTGCTTTCCGGCTCCGGTTCGCATGCTAAGGTCGGCCTCCCTTTTTCGTCATGGAGCGATCGATGCTTGCCAGATTCCTGCTCACACTTCTTCTATTTGGGGCCACTCCGGCCATGGCGCAGGCCCCTGAGGGCCCGTATCTCCCCGATCTGATGAAGGAGCAGCCAGCCTATCTCACGGCCTGGAAAGAGATGGTCGCGGGCGAAAAGCTGCCGGCATGGGTCGACACGTTCACCAAGACTCAAGGAGCGGTCGCCACGCCGGTGAAGACGATTCCGGTGGCGGGGCAGCCTCATACGCTCGGCTGGATCTGCAAACCGCACGATTGCGGCGGCAACGAAGTCTATGTGCTGTTCGCGCCCGAAGCGCGCCAGGCGTGGGGCCTTATGATCAGCGACGACAAGCGCCGCTGGCTCGGCAATCCGGACGCGGCCGTTCAAGCCGCGATCGAGAGCGGCGTCCAGTAGCTCACGCCTCGCGCGCCGGGTTGAGCCGGATCACGGCGGCCTCTTTTGCCGGGATCGACATCTTCACACCGAACTGCCGTTCCGCCGTCTTGAAGGCAGGTCGGCCGACCAAACGTCGACGATGTCCTTGACGATGGCGAGGCCAAGCCCCGTGCCGGGCACGGAGGTATCGAGGCGCGCACCACGCGTCAGCATTCTGTCCCACTGCTCCGCAGGGATTCCGGGCCCGTCGTCGCTCACGACGATGCTGGTCGTGTCCGCGTCGCGCCGCGCGGCGATCGCGACCGTGGATTTGGCATGGCGCACGGCGTTCTCGGTCAGGTTTCCGATGGCTTCGGACAGATCGTCGGGATCGATCCGCGCGACAATCTCGGACGGAAGATCGAGCTTCCACTTGAGCCGGCGGCCTTCGGGGGTCCGCTGCATGACGCGCGCCACGCGCGCGGCGACCTCGCCGACATCGGCGGCGACGTTCGGATTGGGCGATGCGATGCGCGCCCGCGAAAGCTGATGGTCCGCGTGGCGCTGCAGCGCCTGGACGATCTCCTCGATCTCTGCGGCGACTTCGAACTCGCCCTTGCGCTTCAACTGATCCGCGTCGCTCAGAAGCACCTGTAGCGGCGTTTTCAAGCCGTGCGCGAGATCGGCGGCGCGCAGTCGCGCCCGCTCGACCTGCTGGTCGCGGGCGTCAAGCAGCGCGTCGACTTCCGACGCAAGCGGCTGGACTTCGTCTGGAAAGCCGCCGCCCAGGCGTCCGCGCGTGCCGGTTCGAATGGCGCCGAGTTTCTGCTGCATGGTGGCGAGCGGCCTCAAGCCGACGCGAACCTGGAACCAGGACGCGAGAACGAGCAGGACGCCGATAAAAAGAAGAAACGGTGCGAGCACCGAGGCGAATCGGTACACGGCCGCGGAGACCTCGGCCGCATCGACGGCGACGGCGGCCTGCGCCGTGGCCCCGCCGAGACGGTCGGAGAGCGCGACGCGGCGCTGGAGCAGATAGAGTTGGCTCCCGTCCGGCCCCGGCACGCGGTAATGATGCGCCTCGTCGTCGATGTCCCCGTCGGCCGGCAGATCGATCTCGAAGTCCCAGAGCGATCGCGAACGCAGGACGGGTCCGTCCGGTACGACCACGACCTGCCAGTACCGGCCCGACAAGGGCTGTTCGAAGCGTGGATCGGCCGGGGGCGCGGTCACGGTGAACGTGCCGGCGGCATCCTTGTCGATACCGGCGATTACCTGATCGAGATAGCCGTCGAGTTCGCCATCCACCCATCGCTCGACGTGATCCCGGAACAGAAATGTCAGGCCGCCGGCCGCGAGCGCCAGGGCCGTGAGCACGAAGCCGACGGCACCGAGGAGCAGCCGAAACCGCAAGGACGAGAAGCTCATGCGCTCTCTCCGTTGGCGACGGAGTAGCCGAACCCGCGCCGGGTCTCGATGGCGCCCGCGCCGAGCTTCTTGCGCAGACGGGTGATGACTGCCTCCAAGGCGTTGGCGTCGCGCGAATCGTCGTCGCCGTAGAGATGCTCGAGGAGTTCGCCCGCCGGAATGACGCGGCCCTTGTGGTGCATCAGATAAGCCATCAAGCGGTATTCGAGCGGGGACACCTGCACCTGAACCCCGTCCACGGCGAGGTGCATCTGCTTGGTGTCGAGCCGCATGTTCCCGGCTTCGAGTATAGGGGTTCCGTGGCCAGCTGCGCGCCGGATCAGAGCACGCACGCGCGCCACGAGTTCCTCCATGCGGAAGGGTTTGGCGAGGTAGTCGTCGGCGCCGGCGTCGATGCCCTCAACCCGTTCGGGCCATGCGCCGCGGGCGGTGAGCACCAGCACGGGCACCTGGCGCCCGGCGGCGCGCCAGCGTTTCAGCACGACCAGCCCATCCATCTTCGGCAAGCCCAGATCGAGGATGATGAGATCGTATGCCTCGGTTTCGCCCCGGAACCAGGCGTCCTCGCCGTCGGTGGCCAAGTCGCAGCCATAGCCCGCGGCCGAAAGGGTCCGCGCGATCTCCGAGCGGATGCGGGCGTCGTCCTCCACGATCAGTATTCGCATTAGTCGTCGTCCTCGATATCGAGGATCTTTCCGGTCGGCGCATCGACTTCGATTTCCCTGACCTTGCCGTCCGTCCCCAGGATCTTGAGCTCGTAGACATAGGCGCCGTCGTCGAGCTCGAGCTCGACTTCGAGCAGATCGCCCGATGCCTTGTCTCCGGCGCGTTCGAGGATTTCGGCGAGCGGCAGGACACGGCCTTCTTTCACAAGGCGCCGTGCCTCCTGGTGGCCGACATCGTCACCGCCATAGGCGGCTCCGGCGGCTATGGCCGCAGTGCAAGCCAGCGCCATAGCGGCAAGCCAAGCGCGGCGATGGAAGAGGGGTCCGGACATAAAAGAGAATGTGGGTGGGAATGGCTGACATTTCACTGACATGGCGGGTCAGGGCGCCGTCAGAGGGGTTCTGGCAGGTTCGGCGCAGGCAACAGAACACCGAAAAAACTGAGGAGCAAAACCATGAAGAAGTATGCCACCACCGCCGTGCTCGGACTGTCGATGCTGATCGCCGTTCCCACCCTCGCCTTGGCCGATCGGGACGCCAATCGCCTGAATGTGCCCCGGGATCAGTGGCTGGCGCCCTCCGAGATTGCCGATCGTCTCTCTTCGAAGGGCTACAAGGTCACTGAGATCGAGGCGGACGACGGCGCCTACGAGGCCGACGTCGTCAAGAACGGCACGCGCATGGAGGTCCATGTGCATCCGGCCACCGGCGAGATCCTCGTGGGCTACGACCGCGACTAGTAGCGTAGGGATATCGCGCGGCGAAATCGGCCGCGATGTCTCGGCATCCCAAGTGCCGGCTGTGATTTTCATGGCCGCCCCGCTCCGAGCCCTTGGAGAGCTCGGGGCGGGTTCTTGTTTGCTTCACCGGTCAGACGCGGGCGAGAGCTTTCGCAAAAGTCCGCGTTCTGTTTTTTCTGACGAGACGCTACCAATCGAGCTGCGCGCGGCGTAGCTCGACCGCGCTGACGTCGGGATCACCGGTGATCGCCGTGTCCTGATTGATGCCGTTGTAGTCGACATTGATCCGTCCACGTACTTTGAACTTGAACTTTCCGTCGTTGCTGGAGAGCTCCGGCGCGCCTTTCCATTTGACCTTCAGGTCGAGAGGCTCGCCGGCCGCGCCACGGTTCGACGAACGCGCCGCGGCGGCTTGGGCCTTGGCCTCGTGGACCTGGCGTTTCAGCTCTTGCAGCTGCACCTCCATGGCCCGCATCTGCGCTTCCAGCTCGTCGACATCGGCAGCCTTGGCCGCCGGTGCGTCTGCGATTGAGACAGCAAGCACAGCGATGCTTGCGAGCAGACAGAGTCCACCCTTGTGCAGTTTCCGGTTCATTGAAAAAGCCCCCGCTTTTTACTAGACGCCGACGTTCGGTTTTCGGCGTGCCAAGATTTCCGTGTGTTCCTAGTCGTCCCTCATGTCGTGCCCGATGCGGGCGAACTCTTCTTGGATGGCTTGATTGGATCGCGCGTCGGCGCGCCGGTACGCGTCAACGACCGTGCGGCCGAAGTCGGTAACTCGTGCGCCACCCCCGCCTGAGCCGCCGGGTGAGGTGTTCACGAGCGTCTTGCCGAACATCTCGTTGAGCGCACTGACGAGGAGCCATGCCCGCCGGTAGGACATGCCCAGCTCCCGCCCTGCGGCAGAGATGGAGCCGACGCGCTCGATTGTCTCGAGCAGATCTACTTTTCCGGGCCCCAGCACGAGCCCGGGCCGCACCATGATGCGGAGCCGGGGAAAAGGACGCGGTTGAGCCTTGTCCCGGCCAGACGATGGCCGCGCGCGAGTTGCGTCACCCTTCTTCTTCACCGGCCTCGGATTCATCGCGGTCGCCTCGCTCGACGCTCATGAGAGCTGCTGCATCCGCTATATCCGATCAGATATCGCGGAGCCCAGTGCTGTGTTGGGCGACCTGACGGGCGGAAGAAGCAGACTGCGTGCGGCTCGCGCGCTCGTCGCTCGTGCAAATGCACGCAGGACGGCGTGGCCGCACATACTTCGAGGTATGCGGTCTTGGAAGGTGTGTCTCGCGGCGACCGCTTCGTGCCGAAGACCCGCAGGAGGCCGGCATGTTTCGCCACGACGCCTGCCACTAAGACGGGAACGATTTTTACCAAGCTCTTCGGATGGCCGGGCCTATCGCCCACAAACGGCCCTAGTTCGCGCTGCATACCATACAGACAAACCAAGAGGAGGCGCTGGATGACGTTCAAAGGTTCGAGATCGGCGATCGTGTTTTCCGTGCTCGCGTGTGTCGCGGGTGCGAGCCCGTCGGTGGCGTGGGCACAAGCCGGCAATATCTCCAAGGATATGGAGACGTATTGCGTCAACGACTACAAGAAATTCTGCGGCGATTACGGGCTGCAAACCTCGGCACTCAATCTTTGCATGAGGAAGGCGGGTCCGAGCTTGTCGCCGGCGTGCGTCAAAGCACTGGTCCGGGCTGGAAAGATTTCGCAAGCCGAGGTGGATCGCATTAAGTCACAGATGGGTCGTTAGAGGGTTTCAATGATGAACAAATTTGCTTGTTTCGCTATTACCGCCGCCCTTGGACTTGCCTGCAGCAATGCCTTTGCGGACGAAAGCTGCACCAAGATTACGGCCACGGGGCATCCGGCCTATCCGGTCATCGCGTTCAAGGACGGCGACAACATCGCCGGCGCGGCGCCCGAGCTGGTTGCGAAGATTGCCAAAACCCTCAAGGTGCCGCTCGAGTCGAAAGACATGGGCACCTGGGAAGAAGCGCAAGCTGCAACGCGCGACGGCAAGGCCGATCTCATCTTCGGCATCTACTACAACGATGAGCGCGCCGGTTATCTCGACTACGTCCAACCCGCGTTCATGTACGACGACGTGGCGGTCTTTGTGCTCAAGGGCAAGGAGTTCCCTTTCAAGGACAAGAACGATCTGGTCGGCAAGAAGGGTGTGACGAACAAGGGCGAGAGCTACGGCAACGAGTTCGATGCTTCATGAAGGACAAGCTCGACGTCACGCGCACGGACGGCATCGGTGAAGCGTTCGAAGCGCTTACGTCGGGAAAGGCCGACTATCTGATCGCGGGCTACTATCCCGGCACCGCCGAGGCGGCAAAGGACGGGTTGAAGGACAAGGTCGTCCCGCTCGACCAGGCATTGCTGACCGCCGAGATGTTTGTTGCCTTCTCCAAGAAGTCGCCGTGCCGGTCTTTGGCCTCAGGCTTCGGCGAGGGCATCACGAACCTGACCACGGACGGAAGCTTCGACGAGATGATCAAAGACGCCTCGTCAGCTTGGGACAAGGTTCAAGCAAAGAACTAGGGCGCAAGGCAAGGTGAGCTTGAGAGCGACGCCTTGCCTTTGCCCACGATCGGGTCGCAGCTCGATATTTCTGTCTGACTTCAGCGCAGCGCCCGCTCTTTGACCTGGAGCGGGCGCAAGCGCGCCAGGACAACGACGGTGCCCAGCGACAGACGACGCGGGTATCTCGCTTCGCTCCAACACTTTGGAGCGCGCCGCTGCGTCACTTCTTCCGATCAACGACAACACGCTTATTGGATCAGAATTCTCTGATTGGGGCCTGAGCACGTAGGGCCGTCGAAAACGGAAGGACGCCGACGTTGATTAGAAGACTCTGGCATTGGGCCACCCTCTTCAGCACGTTGTTTCTTCTCGCAAGCGGAGCTTGGGCGGATACGGCCAAACCTCTTCTTGCGATCGATACGTCGAGCCCGCGGGCGACGATGCGAACGTTTCTCGACGTCACCCGGGCCCTTGAGTCCGCAGCGATCAAGCTGCGTTCCGAACCGGGCCCTGCGGCGCAGGCCGAAGCGGAATCTTTGATGCGCAAGGCGCTCAGAACTCTCGACCTAAGCCAAGTGCGGCCTAGCGCACGGCGCGAGATAGGCGGCGACGCGGTCGTCTTCCTCGTCGATATCTTGCGCCGCATCGAACTTCCTCCTTTGGACTCGATCCCCGATGCCGCCGATTTTCCGGAGGGTGACGCGCCAGCGAGCTGGACCATCCCCGGCACCGAGATCACTATCAGCCGGGTGATGGAGGGGCCGGCGAAGGGGCAATTCCTCTTCAGCCCTGACACAGTCACCAGGGCCGGGGAGTTCTACGACCTGACGAAGCAGCTTCCATTGAAGATGCCCTCTCAGGTGCCGAACTGGCGCGAGGCGCACCTTCAGTTCCACGGCTGGATGATTCCGCCGGAGCTGACCCGCTCCTTGCCGCGCGCGTTGAAGCAGCCCGTCCTCGATACCCCGATCTGGAAGATCATTGCCGCGATCGGCATCTTCTTGATTCTGGCCGCTGCCCTGCTGCTGCTCAGACAGCTCACGAAGCCAAAGCCGAGGGCACGTGCGCTCGGGCGCTATCTGCGCCGCCTCTTGCTGCCCGTTGCCATGTTGCTCGGGATCTTCGGCGCCGAGTTGCTCATCACCGAACAAGTCATGGTCCTCGGCACCTTCGCCGACATGGTCGATCTCTTTGTCGAGATCGCGTTCTACGTGGCGGCCGCGTGGGTCGCGTGGCTCTTCATCTCGATTCTCGTGGAATGGGTCATCACGTCTCCCCAGATTCCGGAAAAGAGCCTGGATGCCAATCTCCTCCGGCTGCTCGGCCGTGTCCTTGGGATTTTGGCGGTGGCAAGCATCGCGGCTTATGGCGCGCAACAGTTGGGTCTGCCGGTCCTGGGTGTCTTGGCCGGCCTTGGTGTCGGTGGCCTTGCCGTGGCGCTGGCCGCTCAGAACAGCCTGGAAAATTTGATCGGCGGTCTCAATCTCTACGCTGACCGCCCCATACGCGTCGGTGACTTTTGCGACTATGCCGGCATCAAGGGGACGGTCGAATACATCGGGCTCCGATCGACGCGGATCCGGGGATCCGACCGCACCGTAACGTCGGTTCCCAACTCGATGCTCGCCAAGACGCAAGTGACCAACTATGCGCTGCGCGATCAATTGCTGTTCCGGCATGTCTTGGACTTGCGGTACGAGACGACCACCGAACAGCTGCGCACGGTGTGCAACAGCATACGGGAACTCCTGTCCTCGCATCGGGATGTGAGTCAAACCCTCGCGCCTCCGCGGGCGCATGTGGTCTGCTTCGGCGAGTGGTCAATTCAAGTCGAAGTCCAGGCCTATCTCGATGCGGCGCCGGGCAAGTTTCTCGCCATACAGGAGGAACTGCTCTTGGCGATTGCGGAGATCATTGGTGAGGCCGGCACTGCGTTCGCCTTCCCGTCGCAAACCAACTACATCGTCACAGAGACGGCCGGCGAGGATCTTTCGGGTCCACGGGTGTAGAAAGCCCCACCCGAAGGAGCTGATTTGTCCTGCCGCAGGCTTCTCCGGCTCGTGCTCGGACCACGTCCCGGCATTGCTGACGGGACGTCAGCGGCTGTCTTGTTTGGTGACCCCGACAGGATTCGAACCTGTGACCCTCAGATTAGGAATCTGATGCTCTATCCTGCTGAGCTACGGGGCCATTGCCTTTAGTAGCTACACCGGGGTCTCGGTTTGCGCCACCCCGTTGGCCGCAATCCTGGCATCCGCACCCGACAACATGACGCGGCTCTTGAGTGACATTCGGCCCTGGAATCATGCGGTTTGAGCGCGTAGGGTCTCGCATAGATCGTTGAAAACATTGGAAATATTCTAATGAAAAAGAGCCCGGAGCTGGATCGCCGGTCGTTCCTGGCGCTCGCCGGCGCAGGGGCGGCCGGCCTTTCGCTCCCGGTCGGCGTCTCGGCGCTTGCCAAGTCCGCCGAGGCGACGCCATCGACATTTCGGATCCAGACCGCGCGCTACCACTTCCGCGACGCGGTGACCGAGAATCTGGTCAGCGTGTTTCCCGACGCGCCGCCACCGGTCTTGCGCATGACGCAAGGGGTGCCGTTCTCGATCGATGTGACGAACACGCTGGAGGAGGCCACGACGATCCATTGGCATGGCTTGCGCGTGCCGAACAAGATGGATGGCGTTCCGTATTTGACTCAGTTTCCGATCCAACAGGGCGAGACCTGGCGCTACAGCTACACGCCGGACGATGCCGGGGTGTACTGGTATCACCCCCATTGCCGCACCATGGAGCAGATCGCGCGCGGGCTCACCGGGATCATCGTGGTCGCGGAGAGGGAGGACCCCGGGTTCGACGGGGAGACGGTCCTGAACCTGCGCGACTTCCGCATCGGCAAGGACGATCAGTTCATGCAGCTCTATTCGGCGCGGGCGGCCGCGCGCGCCGGCACCTTTGGCACGGTGATGACGGCGAACTGGGAACAGAACCCGGTCTACGAGCATCCGGCCGGTTCGCTGGTGCGTCTGCGCCTCGGCGCCACCGACACCACGCGCTTCTATCCGCTCACCTTCGAAGGCGGGGAGGGACGCATTATCGGCGCCGACGGCCATCCTCTGCGTCAAGACTTGCCTTGGCCGACCGGGGAAACGCCGATCCTGGTCGCACCGGGCCAACGGCTCGACGTGGCGCTGCGGATGCCGGACACCGAAGGCGAGGAGATCGTGGTGACCTACCGGTCCCTCCAGAAGACCCGCAAGCTGGCAACGCTGCGCGCGACGGGATCAAGTCTTGGCCGCTCGCTCGAAGAGTTGAAGCCGCTGCCGCCCAACGACGTCCCGGACTTCGATCCAAAGGGGCTGGAAGTGGTGGAGATGGTTTTCGGCTGGTCGCCCGACGGGCTGAAGCCTAATAACGGCTTCTGCGGTTCGTTCGGCTACACGTTCTGGTCCATCGACCGCAAGCCTTGGCCGGGCGACGCGGCCAAGGGGGTAGCGCCGGTCGCGGACCTGAAGCTCGGCAAGGCCTATGTGCTTCGCTTACGCAATTCGAGCCCGAACCGGCACCCGATCCATCTCCACGGACAGGTGTTCCGCCCCTTGCGTTCGAACAAGCGCGCGCTGCCGTCCAATTGGACCGACACGGTCGTCCTCGACAAGGAAGAGACCATCGACATCGGCTTCGTGGCCGACAACCCGGGCGACTGGGCCTTTCATTGCCACGTGATCGAGCACCAGAAATCCGGCCTCGCGGGCTTCATCCGCGTGAGCTGAGAACCTGGGCGGCGTTCGCTTCTCCGTAAGTCTTCCTAGTAGATCTTCGGCACGTAGAGCTCGGGCGACAGTGTCTTGCGGTCATAGTCGGGGCTGAAGACACGGTCCGGCAGCTCGATCTTGTCGTAGGGCACGTCCTCATAAGGAATCTTCGACAGAAGGTGCTCGATGCAATTGAGCCGTTCGCGCTTCTTGTCGTTGCCTTCCACGATGTACCAGGGCGCTTCGGGGATGCTCGTGCGTGTGAACATCTCTTCCTTGGCCTTGGTGTACTGCTCCCAGCGGACGCGCGACTGCAGGTCCATCGGCGACAGCTTCCATTGCTTCATGGGATCGTGGATGCGGATCATGAACCGCAGCTGCTGTTCCTCGTCGGTGATTGAGAGCCAGTACTTCAACACGATGATGCCGTTGCGCACGAGCATGCGTTCGAATTCCGGTACGTCCTGAAAGAACCGTTCGACCTGGTTCTCGCTCGCGAACCCCATGACGCGCTCGACGCCGGCCCGGTTGTACCAGGAGCGGTCAAAGAGAACGATCTCGCCGCCAGAGGGCAAGTGCGGGACATAGCGTTGGAAGTACCACTGCGTCAGTTCGCGCTCGGATGGCTTCTGCAAAGCGACCACTCTGGCGGTGCGGGGATTGAGCCGCTGCGTGATGCGTTTGATGACGCCGCCCTTGCCGGCGGAGTCGCGGCCCTCGAAAATGATCAGGACCTTGGAACCGGTCGCCTCGACCCAGCTCTGCATCTTGATGAGCTCGGACTGCAGACGCAGGAGATTCTTCAGATAGATGCGCCGGTCGAGGGCGTCTGGGTGGGCCTCTTTGTAGATCTCCCGCAGCTCCTCGCTCAGCATCGGCTCGGAGAGTTCGGCTTCAAGGGTCTCGTCGAGAGTCTCTTCAAGCTCTGACTCAACCCAGTCCTTTATGTTCTTTCGGCCCGTCTCATTCGGATCGTCGGTCATCGGAGATCTCTCGTTGTTCGTCGTCTATGTGGGGTCGTCGGCTCAGCGGCAACTCTCGCCAGCGAGATTAAAACTTTTGTGTCAGCGGCAACACTTCTCCGAACCGGAACCCGACAAAGTCGACCGTCCGATGACATTGGGGGAACTTGAGGGTGCTTGCGTGCCCTGTTCGAGTGCTTGCGGCCTCCGTAGAATGCATGAATGCGCATCCGGGCTCTCGCGATCAGTGTCGGACTTGCTCCTCTCCTTGCTCTTGGCGCGCCGGTGTCCAAGGCGTTAGCCGGCGCGTGCGACCTGCCGGCTGGCGAAACGGTGGCCGTATCGTCGGTTGTCGACGGGGAGACGCTGGAGCTCGAGGATGGCCGCGCGGTGCGGCTGCTGGGGGGTGCTGGCGCCGGCGCGCGCGGCGTGGACTGGGATCGGTCCGAACCGTGGCCCTTCGCGGCGCAGGCTCGGCAGGCGCTTCGCCAGTTGGTGCAAGGCGCTTCGGTCAGCCTGCATTTCGATGCGCGGCAGGAGGACCGGTACGGGCGTCTGCTGGCGCAGGTCTTCCTTACCCGCGACGCCGAGCCGGTTTGGGTGCAAGAGGAACTGGTCGCGAAAGGTCTCGCCCGCGTGGCGGCGCAGCCCGACATGGCCGCCTGCCTCGAGCCGCTCCTCGCCGCGGAGGCTGAGGCGCGGGAAGGAAGGCGCGGGGTCTGGCGTTCTCTGACCTATCAGGTCCGCGATGCGCACGATCCCAAGTCGCTCGGCTACCGGCGTCACACCTACCAGCTCGTCGAGGGCAAGGTGCATGGCATCGGCGAGGGGAAGACACGCGTCTACATCAATTTCGCCGAAGACTGGCGGGAGGATTTCACCGTGGTCATCAAGCGCAAGCGGCTTCCGGTTCTGGAGGCCGCGGGCCTCGACCTGTTGAGCTTGCCGGGCCGGCGCGTGCGCGTGCGGGGCTGGGTCGAGTGGTGGAACGGCCCCATGATCGAGATTTCACATCCGGAAGAAATCGAAACCCTGGAGACTTCGTCCGGCGCGGGCTGAAACCTGGCTTCAGCGTCGGGCACGAGGCGCCCCAAATGAAAAGGCCGGGCGCGAGGCCCGGCCTTGTCTCAATCTTGGCAAGGGGAAGCTTGCCTTAAGCGGCGGCTTTCCCGGCCTCCGCGGCCTCCGCGGCGGCCTTGATCGTGCGCGCCGACTTCGCGAGGATGTCGTCGATCTTGGCGACGGCGCTTTCCTCGTCCAGCTTCTCGACGGCGGCCAGTTCGCGCGCCATACGGTCGAGCGCAGCTTCATAGAGCTGACGCTCGGAGTAGGACTGCTCCGGCTGAGCCTCGGACCGGTACAGGTCGCGGACCACCTCGGCGATGGAAATCAGATCGCCGGAGTTGATCTTGGCTTCATATTCCTGGGCGCGGCGCGACCACATGGTGCGCTTCACGCGGGCCTTGCCCTTCAGCGTGGTCAGGGCCTTCTTGACGATCTTGTCTTCGGAAAGCTTGCGCATGCCGACGCTTTCGAGCTTCGTGGTCGGCACCCGAAGGGTCATCTTGTCCTTGTCGAAGCTGATCACGAACAGCTCGAGCTTCGCGCCGGCGATCTCTTGCTCTTCAATGGACGTGATGCGGCCCACGCCATGGGCCGGATACACGATGTATTCGTTCGTCCGAAAACCGTTCCGCTGCTGGGGTCTCTTCTTTTCCGCCATATGCTCGCCTCGCTGTTTGAAAGTCGTGGGGCGCGTCGGAACCAAGGCGCTTGAGCTTGTCTGCGTCGATTTCGGCCAGCGACGGGGTCGCTGGCGTCGCCCGGTGGGGGCGGTCTCGCTGACAATAAAGAAGCGTTCGATCAGGGGGCCCGATCGCTCAACTCCTTGGAAGCTCAGAAAAAAAGCGCGCCCAACCGGCTCGCCTCTCTTGGTGCCTCACGCGCCGACAGTTTGCGCCATTTCGAACTCACCATATCACAAAAAACGCCAAATCGGAAGTCGCCGGCTCCGGCGGCATGGCCAATTTCAAGGCAGTGACTGTGGCATTTTGACCGAAAGGTTAACGCGAGGCCGCTTTTTCGGGCTGCGTCCGCGTGGGGCGCTCCTGCCCTAGTCGCCCTCGCCAGGCTCCACGGAGAAGTACTTCTCGAACTTGTTGGGCTCGGTCAGAAAGTTGTCGGCGTCGGCGGCGCGGGCTTCTTGGTGGTGATGTTCGGCCAGCTCTCCGAATAGTCCCGGTTCACATCGAGCCATTTGTCGAGATCCGGCTCCGTGTCCGGCTTGATGGCGTCGGCCGGGCACTCCGGCTCGCAAACACCACAGTCGATGCACTCGTCCGGATGAATGACCAGCATATTCTCGCCCTCGTAGAAGCAGTCCACGGGGCACACCTCGACACAGTCGGTGTACTTGCACTTAATGCATAATTCAGTGACGACGTATGTCATCGATTCCACATGCCATAGGGCTGTCCCAGCCCGGTTGCTTGAGCCCAGTACGGGCTCTCAGCAAAGCCCGGGGAGAAGGAGCCCTGCCTATAGCAATAGCGTCGGCAGCACAAGGCGTGGCACCTGCTGGGAAACCCCAATTTTTAGGATGGATTTGCGGCTTTCTGCCGCTCGTTGAGGCTGAATTTCTGCAGCCCGCGACCGCGCGTGCGCGGGAGCCGTTTCTAGCTCCAAAACGCCCGGAGCGTGTCGATGCGCCGGCGGTCCCGCTTGGTGGGCCGCGCGCCCACGCGGGCCTCGCGGGCAGGCCCGCCTTCGGTCTCGTCGATCGGCGGGGTCAGATCCTCGTAGAGGGTCCGGGCCAGGGGTGCCGGGCCGCGCCGGTCGGCGGCATCGAGGACGCGCCAGACCACGAGCCGTCCGGGCGGTGTTGCCGTGATGACGTCGCCGAGTTGCACGATCCGGCTGGGTTTCCGCACCCGTTCGCCGTTGATCCGGACTTTGCCGTCCGCGATGAGACGCGTCGCTGCCGAGCGTGTCTTCACGGCCCGCGCGCACCAGAGCCATTTGTCGAGGCGCTGGCCCGTCACGCGGCCGCGTCCTAGCTCCGGCCCGAGCGGCCGCGTGCCGCCAGGCTGTCGCGCAAATCCTTGAGGGCGGCGAAGGGCGAGTTCTCAGCCGCCTGTTCTCGTTTGGGCGACGAGCTCCATTCCTTGCTCTTGCCTTGGCCGCCGAAGCGATCGCCCTTGCCGCCTTTGCGGGGCGGTTTTCCGTGTTGGCGACTCTTCTTATTGGGCTTGCTTGGTGATCGCCCTGTTGGCCGCGTTGACGATGCGGACGTTCCGCGCCGTCGCTGGCCTGCTTGCCGTCGGCCCGGCCCCCATGGCGGCCCTTGCCGCGCTGGTGATGACCTTGCTGATGCCGGCGTTTCGCCGGGCGCCAGATCTCGTCGAAGACGGGTTCGGGCTCCGCTGGGGCAGTGGCTGCGCCAGCATGCTCGTCTTGCGCCGGAGCGTCTTGGGCCGGGGCATCTTGGGCGGGAGGCTCTTGAACCGAGGCCTCGCCGGTCGCGGCATCCGGTTCGGAAGCGGCCGGCGCGTCCTCGGACGGCGCTGCTTTTAGTTGCGGCTCGGTCGGCACTTCGATCTTCCGCCGCTCGAGACGGAAGCCAAGACCGCGCAGGATCGAGGCGAATTCCTCGCCGGAGCAACCGACCATGGACATGAGTTCCGGCACGACCCGGAAACCACCATCGCCCGTCGCGCCGGACGGCGGTTGTGGCGCCTCGGGCTTGGCCTTTGCTGCCGGTGCGGCTTGCGGCGTTGGGGCGGCCTCGGCAGGTGCGCCTTCCGTTTCGGTGGCCGACACCTCCGTTGGTGCCGCCCCGGTCTCCGAGGTTTCTGCCGCAGGTTCCGCTTCGGTCGCCGCCGCCGGTTCGGGCGTCTCGACCTTCTCCGCGGGGCGCCAGGTGACGCGGGCGCGGATCAGGTCCGACAGGCGCTCGAGCATGTCGATCCGCACCGCGCGGCTTCCCGCCACGTGAAAACCCGCCGCGCGCCAATAGGGTTCGGGCAGGGCGCCGTTCGCCGGGACGGATGTGAGGCCCTGTTGCGGCCGCTCCGGCATGGCGTCGATATCGATGCCGTACTCGGCGCCACCGTGGAGCGCCCAGAGCTGCAACAGCAGTTCCGCGGCCGCAGGCTTCAGAAGCGCGGGGAAATACAGATTGAAGGCTCCGAACCGCACGCCGTATTTGCGCAACTGTCCGCGGTCGGACTGGTCCAGCGCCTTGATGTCGTCGGCGGCTCCTTCGCGGCGGAGAACGCCGAGATTCTCCGTGAGACGAAAGGCGAGGCCGCGCGCGAGCCCGGTCAGGTCCTCCGCGCGGCTGAGATCCATCAGCGGCTTGAGCTTGGCGTCGAGGTGCGCCGTCAGCCAGGCATCCAGGCGCGCGGCGACCCGTTCCCGGTCGGGCGCGCTCAAATTCTCGTCGGCGAACACTTCGATGCGCGGTTTCAGGGCCGTGTCGCCCGCCACCAGCCGGCCGATCTCGCAGCTCTGCCACAGGATGCGGCCATTGCCCGACAGCGTGATCGCATCGTCGCCGCCGAGCCCAACGCGTCGGCCCGCTGCGCAAGCTCGCTCGCCAGGATCTGCGTGGCGGCGTTGCGCGCGGCTTTCCCGTGAATGCCCTCGCCCGCCGCATCCGGTGTAAATCGGAATCCGTCGAGCCGGCCCACGAAATGGTTTTCGACCAGGATCTGTCCGTCGTCGCCGATCTCGGCCATCATCTCCTCCTTGTCGCGCAGCCGCCGCATGAGCACGCTGGTTCGCCGGTCGACGAAACGTTGTGTCAGGCGTTCGTGAAGCGCGTCGGACAATTTGTCCTCAATCGATCGGGTGCGCTCTTGCCAGTGCTCCGGATCGTGCAGCCATTGAGCGCGGTGGGACACAAATGTCCAGGTACGAATTTGCGCAAGGCGGTTGGAAAGTGTGTCGATGTCGCCTTCGGTCCGGTCCGCCTGCGCCACCTGGCGGGCGAACCAGTCCTCGGGGATCTTGCCTTCGTCGCTCATGACGAAGCCGAACAGCGCCCCGACCAGGTCCGCATGGTCCGCCGGTGAGACGCGCTGGTAGTCGGGAATTTGGCACATGTCCCAGAGCAAGCCGACCGCCGCCGGCGACTTGGCCATGTCGCACACGGCCTCGTCGCGCGTGACGTTCTCCAGCGCAATCACGTCGTCCACCATGCGCGACCGGGTAAGGCGCGGGTGGATGGGCATTTCGCGCAGGCTCTCTTTGAGGGCCTCGATGGAGGCCATGTCCAGCGTGCGGCTGCGCCATTGCAGGACGCCCACCTGGTCGAAGCTATGAGTCTCCAGCCGCTCGATCAATTCAGCGTCGAACGGCTGCGCCTGCCCCGTGACCCCGAACGTGCCGTCGTTCATATGGCGTCCGGCGCGGCCGGCGATCTGTCCGATCTCCGACGGGGTCAGGTTGCGGTGGGTATGGCCGTCGAATTTCCGCACGCCCGCGAAGGCGACATGATCGAGATCGAGGTTGAGCCCCATGCCGATGGCGTCGGTGGCCACCAGATAGTCCACGTCGCCGTTCTGATAGAGCGCGACCTGCGCGTTGCGGGTGCGCGGGGAGAGGGCACCGAGGACGACGGCCGCACCACCGCGCTGGCGCCGCACGAGTTCGGCGATGGCGTACACGTCGTTGGCCGAGAAGGCGACGATGGCGGAACGGCGGGGCAGCCGCGTGATCTTCTTCTCGCCCGCGTAAGTGAGGCTCGACAGGCGCGGCCGAGAGACGAGGTTGGCGCCGGGCAGCAGCTCGCGGATGGCATCGCGCATGGTCGCCGCGCCGAGCAGCAAGGTCTCGGACGTGCCGCGCGCATGGAACAGGCGATTGGTGAAGACGTGGCCGCGCTCGCCGTCGGCGGCGAGCTGAATCTCGTCGATGGCGACGAAGTCGGCCTCGAGCTCGCGCGGCATGGCTTCCACCGTGCACACATAGAAGCGGGCGCGGGGCGGCTTGATCTTCTCTTCGCCGGTGATGAGGGCGACCTGGCCGGCGCCAGCCTTGGCGACGACCTTCTCGTAGACCTCGCGGGCGAGCAGCCTGAGCGGCAGTCCGATGACCCCGACCTCGTGGGCGAGCATGCGCTCGATGGCGAGATGGGTTTTGCCCGTGTTGGTCGGACCGAGGACGGCGGTCACGCCGCGCCCGCGATTGGGCGGGCCGTGAGCCCCGGTCGTTGGCGCACCCGTGGCCGGGCGGCCTGTGGATTGCGTGGATAAGGCTTTGGACATACGGAGAAATTCTTAAGGCGATCCGGTGTCAGCCGCGAACGGGGGGAGAACGAATCCCGTCCGAATCGCTGACTCCAGCGTATTCGACTTATGTTCCGTTCCAAAACGGAACAACGACGCAGGTGTGCGGCCCCCCGCTCACATGTAAGCGGCCTTGGGCCCGCGCGCTATATGTAGTTTTCTTTTCTCGCCTGGGTTTCCCTCGCGCCGGGTCGCAACGGGAACAGAGCAGGGGCGAATCAGGGGATCGTAAATTTTCGCGCGCCGTTCCCTACGACATGTTGTGGTTTTGGGGTGCAGCGTTAACCAAGGGCGGTTGCGCGTCTCTGGCCGTCACCCCCGGGCTTGTCCCGAGGGTCCATTCAGACCGACCGACTGGAGCCTTTGCCTCTAGGAGGCGGTTGAACAGGCCCCCAACTGCCTTTAGTTCGTCGTTGCCGTGCGCCTTTAGCTGTTCCAGTCCTCAATCAACTGATCAAGTCGGCTGGAAAGTTGTTGGACTCTGTGTCGGAAACTCTTTGCGGCCTGGACACCGCTGTAGCGTCCATCTTCGACCGCCTTCACGTAATTCTCTAGCTCGGCCTCTCGCAACTGATAGGCCGTGACCAATTCAACCTGTCGCGGGGACAGCTTGGATTTGTCTGCGTTCATGAGGTCGTCGGAATGCAGACGTTGCTCAGGCATTATCGTCACCAGCCGGTCCCACTGGCGAGCAGCGCACCTGTCGATGGTGGCCTTCAGCCGACCAACCACTATCCCATCACGGTAACCAATCGCAGCGTGACGCAGTTGCGTGGCATAACTGTTTGAGCCTTCTCGTGAGGGCCCGTAGTTAGAACGCTTCGGCTTGGGCTTCAGCTCTTCATCGAGCCATTCCGCCTGCTTCCAGACCTCCTCTTCAGTGAACCGATGCGTAAAGGTCTTGCCGCCGTACTCGATAATGAATGTCAGTGCGCCAAATTCGGAGAGGAATTGGACTACAGGAATCCCGTTCCCTCCAAAGAAGAGCGTTCTTACGCCGAATTGGTTGCCGTCTGGAATTCCGCGACCTTCAAGTGGGACCAAATCGTTATCTTCATGTAGCAGCAGCGGGTAGACCTTGCCGTTGCGGGCCGACCGGACCTCTCCTTTTAGGCCGCCCAGGTACTCGCCAGTGGCGTTCTTGCCATAGGCTTGAAAGCCTCTGATCTCGACCCCGTAGTCGGTCGTCTTCCCCATCAAAAAGTTCTTGGCACCTGGTGTGTCAGCCAAGAATGACCAACGAAGCGGGTCCGCTTCGACCCGGTTGTCTTCAGGGTGCTCCCCAGAGGAAATCCACCAAACAAGGCACCCTAAGAAGCCTAGTCCAAAGATCACCATGCCTATGATGGGTGCAGACATTCCGTTCTTCTCCGAGGAGGGAGAGCTGACTGGAACACCGTTGCGCCGGTGTGCGTACTCAATACTGAATATCGTAGTCATCACAGCGCCGACGACCAACCAGACCCACCAATCAAAAAAGCCACTTGTCTTGGCAAGTATTTCGTAGACGTTCGGCATCTTCACCGCCCACGAGCGAGGAAGAAATTGGGCGACCATCGTGTCCCACGTTCCGATGACAACCCACGCGGCCAGCAGCATTTTGCGGAAGCGCCCGGCAAAAATGTTGGCCAATGTTCGGCGCCTAGCCTCAAACCAATTTGCCGACATCGCCCGCAAACCCCTTCAAGTTGTGCACTCATCTTAGCACGCCCCACGGCTTGCCTTCGCCGACGGGATGGATGCCCCTATGCCCGTCCGGATCACGATGTGGACTAGATATTGTCGTCACGCGATCGCGATGCAGCGTTCGCGCAAGCTCACACCGTGAACAGAGCGGCGACGAATCAGGGGTTCGTAAATTTTCGCGGGCCGTTCCCTACGACATGTTGTGGTTTTGGGGTCTGGCGTTAACCACGGGGCTGCGTGAGGCATCCGCCACCGCTCTTGGCGTGTCATCGCCCGGCTTGACCGGGCGATCCAGTAACCACTGCCCTGCCGGATCATGACGGGCGGTGAGTACTGGATGCCCGCGTGCGCGGGCATGACGCGGGCTACATCTTGTCTTGGCACTCGAGCGGGGCGCCGTCGGCGCAAGCTCACACCGTGAACAGAGCGGCGACGAATCAGGGGTTCGTAAATCTTCGCGGGCCGTTCCCTACGACATGTTGTGGTTTTGGGGTCGCGCGTTAACCACGCCGTTCCGAACGGGCCACGAAGTGGCTCAACGAGCCTCGGCGCGGCCGGCGCGGCCCACGCGCATGGACGTGGCCACCGCCACGGCGGTGTAGCCGCCGAACGCCGGGATCGTGATCTGGTAGGGCACGTACATGCCCGTGCCCCGCAAGGGGACGAGCCAGGCTTCGATGCCGCCCGCCTGGCGCAGTTCCTCGATCCCCGGGTCGCCGCGCGGATAGCCGGAGATCGGCACGAACTTCACCTGGCACACCGCGGCGGGCCCGGAGTAGTTGCCCTTGCCCCGGTTCTGCACCATCACGCGCTTCTTCGGCTTGAGGACAAGATCGTAACGGGAGCGCCCGTCGAAAACGGGGATCACCTGGTTGCAGACGCTGAGATTGGCGCGGGTGTCGTTGGAGCGCGCGGTCAGAAACGCGCCTGAGAGCGGGTCCACCACGCGCTGAACCTGTTCCTTCGTGACCTTGATCTCGCCGGGATAGGGGCGGGGCTTCGGCCAGATCTTCACCGACTGCACGTAGCCGTCTCCGAAGTCGATGCTGAGGCGCTCCTGGTACTTGCCGTCGCTCTGGCTGAACGAGTAGGAGCGGGGGTTCGCGCCGTCCGTGGTGGCCTCGCCGGAGCCGTGGAGCCGTCCCTGCCAGTTGAACACCCATCCCTTCAGCACGGAGAAGGTGCCGTTGCCGCGCAAGGAATATTGGCCGTTCTGCACCGTGCCCGAGATGCTGAAATTGCCGAGGTTGAAGCGGCCGAGGCTGACATTGTAGACGGCCTGGAAGCGCGCCGAGGTGTCGACCGGGCCGGCCCTTTGTTCAGGTTCTGCGGGCTCGGGTTCCGGGTTCGGCTCCGCGAACTCGCTATCGTGCGGCGGGGCGTTCTCGTCCCCCGGCTTGTTCTTGTCGTTGTAGAGGCCTTCGATCGGGAAGGGTTCGGCCTCGTCCAGGATTGAGCCGCGCGCGCCAAAGTCAGCGTCAGGCGCCGGGTCCTCGGGGGCGGTTTCGGCCCGCGCGATGCCGTGGGGAGATGCGTCCAGCGCGACCAGCGCCAAAACGGCGATGCCCAGCACAAGCGCGGCCACGGCCACAACGCTGGCCGCAATACTCAAGACGTGTCGTGCGACCCGCATCTATCGCAGTCCCTCCAGGCCCCCCGGCCACCTTATATCTTGACTGGCCAGTGAGCAGGATTAGTCGGATTCGTCAATTCGGCCAACACAGGCGGAAAACCCTCCGAATGGCCGAAAAGCGTATGGCACCTTGACCGAAATCGGTCATCCCCGTATATGTCCCGGCCTTGAGCC
Source organism: Methyloceanibacter stevinii (assembly GCF_001723355.1). Taxonomy (NCBI): domain Bacteria; kingdom Pseudomonadati; phylum Pseudomonadota; class Alphaproteobacteria; order Hyphomicrobiales; family Hyphomicrobiaceae; genus Methyloceanibacter; species Methyloceanibacter stevinii. The sequence goes on from NZ_LPWE01000005.1 coordinate 93,516, forward strand.
TCGCGCTTGTGAAACGTCACGAGCTGCGACAGGTATTCACAAGATTTTCGTTAGAAGGACAAGGACCATGGCCCGTCGCTGCGAGCTGTCCGGCAAAGCCGTGCTCACCGGCAACAATGTGAGCCATGCAAAGCGCCGCACAAGGCGCCGCTTCCTGCCGAATCTGAGCAATGTCACGCTTCAGAGCGACACTCTGAAGAAGGCTGTCCGCCTCACCGTCTCCGCCAGCGCCCTGCGCTCGGTCGAGCACCGTGGCGGTCTGGACGCCTATCTGCTCAAGGCCGGCGACGACGAGCTCTCGCTGAAGGCACGCCGCCTGAAGCGCGAGATCGCCAAGGCGAGCGAGAAGGCGACCGAGGCGCAGGCGGCCTCTTAAGGCTTTCGCCGCGCCGCGACCTCGCCGCGTCGCCCTACGGCAGCGTAAACTGCATGATCAGCGAGCGCTGAAAAGCGCTGAAGTTATCGTCCGACATGAGCGTCAGGACGGTGGCGCCGTCTTGCGCGCGGTGGACCGCGATCGCCTCCATATTGTCGATATTCAGAAGATCGTCGGTCTCGAGCAGCGTCTCGCCGGTGATCAGCTTGCCGGGGCGGAGGTCCGCCGGCGCGATCCGCCGGATGCGCATCTTGACCCCTTCGCTGTAGCGGAAGCGCCGCTCCAGAAGCAGCAATCCGCCATCGGGCAATCCGGCGGCGTCCGTGATGTCGAACCCCCCGAGCCGGCGGATCGTGATTGTCCCGGGCGAAGGCCCGCCGATGAGCCAGCCGATCAGATTGCCGGCCCGGTCTCTCAGATACTCCGGCAGCGCCACCACCGTTCCTTCCATGCGCCCCGACCGGATCGTGGCGATCGCCTCCAGCCCTTGGTTGGCGTTCATGGCGCGTGCTGCCTTGGGCAGCGGAATGGTCCCGTTCGGCGGGCCGAAACGGTCGGGCGTGAAGAGATAGCGCATGATGCGGTGATCCCGTTCGAACGACACGAGGGCGCTGCCCTCATGCGTGTCGCCGGAAAGAAGGGCCATGCCTTCCGCGTCCTGCCGGTTCTCGGAGCGTAGGGGGCTGCCGTCCTTGTCGAGGAGTGGGCCGAGCATGACGTTCGACAGGCTCGCAAGACGGCTCCCGTCGTAGTCGAGGGTCGCGCGCATCCACGAGCCCGCGTCTGATAGCGCCAGAAGTCTGGTGCGGCCGGAATCGAGCGCGATGGCCGAATAGCCGCCGAAATGCACCGAACGGGCGAACAGGTTGAGCCCGCCGCGATAGATCAGCTTGCCGAACCGCGTCTTCGTGGGGTCGTCGCGATCGAAAGTGATCGGGACCACGGAGACGCGCGTCTCCGTCGGACCCGACAGGGGCGTGGAGGGCTTCGCCACCAATGCGGAAGCGCTGAGATACAGGACGGCGATGGCGGCGAGCCCCGCTGCGAGCGCCGCCGTGGTCTTGGCCGGGATCAGCCGCACCTAGTGCAGCACCTTCCGTTTCGCGCGAGCGGCGCTCGGGTTGGCGCGTTGCAGCGCGCGCAGGGCGGCGTCTTCGTCGAACAGTTCGGCGAGCTTGTCGGTCATCGCGCCGGCGAGTTCCTCCGCGTCCGTGATGGTGACGGCGCGGCGGTAGTAGCGGGTCACGTCGTGACCGATGCCGATGGCCAGCAGTTCGATAGGGGAACGGGTCTCGATCTCATGGATCACCTGGCGCAGGTGCTTTTCGAGATAGGCGCCCGAATTGACCGACAGCGTGGAGTCGTCGACCGGCGCGCCATCCGAGATCATCATCAGGATCCGCCGCTGTTCGGGCCGCGCCAAAAGGCGCTTGTGCGCCCAAGCCAGCGCTTCGCCGTCGATATTCTCCTTGAGCAGTCCTTCGCGCATCATCAGGCCGAGATTGCGCCGTGCCCGGCGCCAGGGCGTGTCCGCCGCCTTGTAGACGATGTGCCGCAGATCGTTCAGCCGTCCCGGGAAGGGAGGTTTCATGGCGTTGAGCCAGGCTTCGCGCGCATGGCCGCCTTTCCAGGCGCGTGTGGTGAAGCCCAAAATCTCCACCTTCACGCCGCACCGCTCCAGGGTGCGTGCCAGAATGTCGGCGCAGCAGGCCGCGACCATGATCGGGCGTCCGCGCATGGAGCCTGAATTGTCGAGCAGCAAGGTCACGACCGTGTCGCGGAATTCGGTGTCGCGTTCCTGCTTGAAGGTCAGCGGGTGCATGGGATCGATGATGATCCGCGTGAGGCGTCCCGCATCGAGCGTGCCTTCTTCGAGGTCGAAGTCCCAGCCGCGATCCTGCTGGGCCAGCAACCGGCGTTGCAGCCTGTTGGCGAGCCGCGCCACCGCGCCTTGCAGCGAGACCAGCTGCTTGTCCAGGAACGACCGGAGGCGGTCGAGTTCGTCGGGGTCACACAGGTCCTCGGCCGTGACGATCTCGTCGAACGCCTCCGTGAAGACCTTGTAGCCGAACGCCGACGGGTCATCGAGAACCGAGAAGTTGGGACGCCAGGGATCGGAGCGGCGCGGCAGATCTGCCGATTCCGCGTCGTCGTCCAGCTGGTCGGTGGGCCCGTCTTCCTGGTCATCCAGCGTGTCTTCGGCGGCGTCGTCGGGTTCGGCTTCGGACTCTTGTGCGAGTTCGGTGCCGTCCTGGGCCTCGGCCGCGTCCCCTTGGTCCTCGGTCTGATCCGGCTCCGTCTCGCCGTCCTCGGACGACTCTTCGTTCTCTTCGCCCTGATCGAGGCTGGTCGGCCATGTGCGCCGGGAGGTCGCGCGCGAGCTGACCGAAGCTTCCTGATCGAGCACGGTGCCCTGCATCCGGTCGAGCTGCGTCTTGGCGCGCTCCTCGACCCAGGGACGCCACAGATTGACCAGCGGCCGCGCCCGGGCCGGCGGCGCCTCGCCCGTGAGACGTTCCCGGACCATGAGGGCGAGGGCGTCGGGCAGGGGCGCTTCGGAGCGCTCGGTCTCCCTCGGTGATGCGGCTGCGCGCGTAGCGTGCTCCGTGCGGGCGGCCAGATTTTGGGAAACCCCTTCCATCCGCGTCGCGCGATCGGCCTCGACACGGGCCTGCTCGAGGGCCTCGAACACGGCCCGGGCTTCGCCGCCCGAGGGGGCCAGGCGCCGGTGCAGCGCTTCGTCCCGGCAGGAGACCGTCAGCGCCGCGGCATCCGCATGGCCGCGAATGGCCGCCAGCTCCTCGCGCGTGGGTACGCGGGGCGGTTCGGGGATCCGCGCCGTTTTGCCGGAAAGTCCGGGCGGCTCGTTCGAGAACACGACCTCCACGCCGCTATCGGCGGCGATCGCTCGCGTCGCCAGCGTTACCGCGCGCTTGAACGGATCGAGGGGCGCCTCTTTCCGTTTCGGTCCAGCCATGACGTGTTCCTGGATGTCCTGCGGGCTTAAGTGTCCGAGGGGCTCGGCCTTAGCTCAGCGCCACATTGGCGGTTGAGTCCGGCAGATCCTCGCCGAAGCAGCGCTGATAGAACTCGGCGATCAGACCGCGCTCCAACTCGTCGCACTTGTTGAGGAACGACAGCGCGAACGCGGTGCCGACGTCGCCGAAGATCTCCGCGTTCTCGGCCCAGGTGATCACCGTGCGCGGGCTCATCACCGTGGACAGGTCGCCGTTCATGAAGGCGTTACGGGTCAGCTCGGCCACGCGGACCATGTTCGACACGATCTTGCGGCCCTCTTCGTTGCCGTACGATTTCACCTTCGCCATGACGATTTCGACCTCGTCGTCATGGGGCAGGTAGTTGAGCGTGGCGACGATCGACCAGCGGTCCATCTGGCCTTGGTTGATCTGCTGCGTGCCGTGATACAGGCCGCTCGTGTCGCCGAGGCCGATCGTGTTGGTGGTCGCGAACAGGCGGAAGGCTGGATGCGGCCGGATGACCTTCGACTGGTCGAGCAGCGTCAGCTTGCCCGACACTTCCAGCACGCGCTGGATCACGAACATCACGTCGGGGCGCCCCGCGTCGTATTCGTCGAAGCAAAGCGCCGTGTTGGTCTGCAGCGCGTAGGGCAGGATGCCCTCGCGGAACTCCGTGACCTGCTGACCGTCCTTGATGACGATCGCGTCCTTGCCCACGAGATCGATCCGGCTCACATGGCTGTCGAGGTTGACGCGGATGCACGGCCAGTTGAGCCGCGCGGCCACCTGCTCGATATGCGTCGATTTGCCCGTGCCGTGATAGCCCTGGATCATGACGCGCCGGTTGTGTTTGAACCCCGCAAGAATCGCGAGGGTCACGTCGCGATTGAAAAGATAGTCCGGGTCGACGTCCGGGACGTGCTCGTCCGGCTGGGAGTAGGCCGGCACTTCGAGATCGCTATCGATGCCGAAAACTTGTCGTACGGAGACGGACATATCCGGGAGACCGGCGTCGTTCGTCGCTGTTTCAAGAGTCATGGTCGATGATGAACCTTTATCGGTGATGGGCGCGCATCGCGTCACTGGGACGGCGCCGAGACCCCTGCAAAATGGCGATTTCGCGGGAGTGTGGCGGCGCAGGCTATGCGAGCCCCGCTTGCCTTAGATAGTTATAGGCTTGGATGACTTCACGCAACTTGTCCTCGGAAGACCGGTCGCCGTTGTTGTGGTCCGGGTGAAGCCGTTTCACGAGCTCCTTGAACCGCGTTTTGATGTCTTGCTTGGTGGCGTCGTCTTCCAGGTTGAGCTGGCGGAGCGCCTTGCGCTCGAGGCGTTTCAGCGGGCGCTTGACCTTGCCGGGGGCTTCGCCCGCGGGGCCCTTCTCGCCGAACAGGCTGAATGGGTCCTTGGTCTCGAAACGGTAGCCATAGCCGCCGCGCGCGCCTCGGCCGCGCCCCTTGCTCTTGCCGTACGCGTTGACGCCGACGAACCAGGTGGGCCGGTCGCCGATCTGGTCGGATTTTTGCTGCGCCACCACTTCTTCGTCGGGCACGCCGGAAAAATAGTTGTAGCCCTTGTTGTATTCGCGCACGTGGTCGAGACAGAAGCGGTGATACTTCCCCTCCATCCCGCGCCCCTTCGGCGCCGGATAGAGTCCGGGATTGTTGCACCCCTCCCACTCGCATTTGGGCGATGAGTCGCGCAGCAAGCGATCCTCGTCGGGCTTGACCCTCAGGTGGTCGAATATTTTTGAATCGAGTTTCATGTGATCGGCATTATGGGAATCGTTATTGGGCACAACAAGGATGGCTCGACGATGACAATGGCGGTACTCTGTCCGATTAAGCTGATGCGTTCGCCGCATGGCGGCGAGCCGCGTGTCCCCGTCCTCCGAAGCGATCCTCCCATGGGATTGCTTCCGTGCGATTAAGAGTGCCGAGCCGAATGAGTGTCGAACAAACCATCAAGGAAAAGCTGACCGCGGCCTTCTCGCCCGAAGCGCTGCAGGTCGTCAATGACTCCCACCACCATGCCCACCATGCCGGCTCGCCCGGCACGGGCGAAAGCCATTTCTCCGTTATCGTGGTGTCGCCGGCTTTCGCGGGCAAGTCGCGGCTGGAGCGCCACCGCATGGTCAATGCGGTCCTGGCGGATGAGCTGTCGGGCAAGATCCACGCGCTGGCCGTGACCGCGCTGACGCCGGAGGATGCGGCGAAGCAGCCGGCCTAACGACCCCTAAGACGCGGAGTTTGCCGGCGGCTTGGCGTCCTTCGCCTCCGCCTCGTCGGCGTCTTCGTCCGGCGGCACCACGCGCAGGCGCGTGATGCGGTTGCGGTGCCGGCGGAGCACCTCGAAACGGAAACCGTGGAAGTTGAATGTCTGTCCCGGATTGGGGATGGCCTGCGCCTCGTGGATGACGAGGCCGGCTACGGTGGTTGCTTCCTCGTCCGGCAGGTCCCAATCCATGAGCCGGTTCACATCGCGGATCGGCACCAGGCCCTCGACGATGAGCGAACCGTCGGCTTGCGGCTGTGCGTCCGTGGCGGCCACATCGGTCTCGTCGGTGATGTCGCCGACGATCTCTTCGATGATGTCTTCCAGCGTGAGCAGGCCCATGACCTCGCCGTACTCGTCCACGACGATCGCGAAATGAGCCTTCCGTTTCAGGAAGGCCGCCAGCTGGGCTTTCAGCGTCGTCGTGTCGGGTACGAACCAGGGCGGGGTCGCCAGCGCCATCACGTCGATCTTGCTGCTGTCGCCGTCGACGTCGCGCAAAGCCTTGAACAGGACTCGCGCATGCAGAATGCCGACGATCTCCTCGCGCTCGCCCTTCCACAGCGGCAGGCGGGTGTGGGAACTCTGCAGCGCCTGATCGATGATCTCCTCAGGCGGCAGGTCCGCGTCGATGGCTTCCATCTTGGTCCGGTGCACCATGATGTCGGACACGTCGAGATCCCGCAGGTCGAGCACACCGCCCAGCATGTCGCGGTCGCCCTTCACCACGCCGCCTTCCTTGTGATGCAGCTCGATCGCGCCGCGGATCTCCTCATGAGCCGACAGGACGTCCGTCTCGTCGTCAATGTCCGTCCCGAATAGGCGCAGTGTGTGGCGGACGAGAAACTGCAGCGCGGCCGTCACCGGGGCAAGCAGGGCGACAAGAACCTTCAGGGCGGGGGCGACGGCAAGAGCCATCTTGTCCGCGTTCAGGATGGCGTAGGTCTTCGGCAAGACCTCGGCGAAGACCACCACGAGCGCCGTCATGACGAGCGTAGCATAGGCGACGCCGGCCTCCCCGAAAACGGACAGGAAGAGGCTCGTGGTCAGCGCGGAAGCGGCGATGTTGACGAGATTGTTCCCGAGCAGCAGTGCCCCGATCAGGCGCTCGCGCGAGTCGAGCAGGCGGTTCACGAGGCCTGCCCGGGCGCTTCCGTCTTCCTCCAGCGCATGCATGCGCGCCCGGCTCGCCGCCGTCAGGGCCGTCTCCGAGCCGGAAAAGAAGGCCGAGACGATCAGAAGGCCGACAATCGCGCCAAGCGTCAGTCCCAGAGCCAGCGTCATTGGGGTGCGCACTCCCGCTTAAGGAAGTCCGTCAACTCGGCCATGGAAACGTCGTCCTCGACGAATGCTTCGCCGATGCCGCGCGTCAGTACGAGGACCATCTTGCCGCCCTTGACCTTCTTGTCTTGGGCCATGAGCCGCAGCATCTCACCGGGCGTCGGCTTGTCGCCGGGAATGGCGGAAACTTCCGTCGGCAGGCCGACGGCCTTGAAATGAGCTTCGCGCGGGCCGCATCGTCGGCGGCGCACAGGCCGCGCTCGACCGAGTATGAGAAGGCCTGCCGCATGCCGATGGAAATCGCCTCGCCGTGGAGCAAGCGATCAGAATAGCCGGCGAAGGCCTCCAGCGCGTGACCGAAGGTGTGGCCGAGATTGAGAAGGGCGCGTTTGCCGCTGGTCTCGAGCTCGTCTTCCATGACGATGGCGGCCTTGGCGCGGGCGCTGGTCTCCACCGCGTGGCGGCGCTTGGCCGTGTCGCCGGCGAAAATGTCCCGCCAGTTCTCTTCGAGCCAGGTGAAGAATGGCGCATCGCCGAGAAGGCCGTATTTGGCGACCTCCGCATAGCCCGCGCGGAACTCCCGGTCGCTCAGCGTCGAGAGAACGGAGATGTCCGACAGGACGAGGCTCGGCTGATGAAACGTGCCGATCAGGTTCTTGCCCTGTTTCGTGTCGATGCCCGTCTTGCCGCCGATCGCGGAATCGACCTGGGCCAGCAGCGTTGTCGGCATCTGCACGACCCGGACGCGCGCCGCAGGATCGACGCGGCAAAGCCCGCGAGGTCGCCAACGACGCCGCCGCCCAGCGCGACGACACAATCGCCCCGCTCGACGCCGAGTTCGAGAAGCGTCTCGCTGAGCTTGGCGAGCACGGGAAAACTCTTGCTGGATTCGCCGGGTGCGACGACCGCCGAGCCGAGGAACAGGCCTTCCTCTTCGAGCCCGGCCTTGAGCGGGGCAAGATGCAGCGCGGCCACGTTGGCGTCGCTCACCACGGCAAAGCGCGCGCCCGGAAGCAGTGCCTTCAAGCGCTGGCCGGCGCCGGCGGTGAGGGCCTCGCCGATAACGATCGGGTAGCCGCGCGCGGTCAGCGCGACCAGGATCTCCGTCTCGCCGTTGTTCGTTCCGTGGGCTGTCTGCGTCTGCACCAAAATACTTCCGTTCCTCATTGCGCCTTATTGCGCCTTCGCCGGATCGCCGGTCTCTTGAGCGAGCCGGGCCGAAAGCGCGTCGATAATACTGCCCACCATGACGTCGTGGGGGGCTTCCTTGCTCTCCACGGTGATGTCCGCCTGCGCGTAGACAGGGTTCCGCTCGGCCATCAGTCTTTTCATCACGGTCTCGGGATTGTCCACCTGCAGCAAGGGTCTGTTGTCGCGGCGTCCGACACGTTTCATCAGGACGCGCAAGTTTGCTTTGAGCCAGATCGAAATCCCGTGCTCTTTGATCGCGGTTCGGGTGTCGGGATCCATATAGGCTCCGCCTCCCGTCGCCAGTACCTGGGGACCGTTTTCCAAGAGCCGCGCGATCACTTTCCGCTCGCCGGTCCGGAAATAGGCCTCGCCGTGCTCTGTGAAAATCTCGCTGATGCTCTGACCCGCGGCAGCCTCGATCTCGCTGTCGGCGTCCGTGAAGGGCAGGTTGAGAGACGCCGCCAGGCGCCGGCCCACGGCGCTCTTGCCGGCCCCCATGAGCCCGATCAGCACGAGGGAGTTCTTGCCCAAGGAGCGGCGGATTTCCGCGAGTTGCCGGTCGCGGTCGCTATTTTGTTCGGCAGTACGGTGAGTCATAAGACTAAGTCATAAGACATTGGGGTCGACGGACGTTTAAGTCGGGAGCGGAAGCCGCTAAAAAGGGGCCATGCTGACAGGGCGCCGCCGAATCGTCCATGATGGGATTCGCGAGGGGTTAAGGTGCTGCGGCGTTTTGAGTCATAATGCGGCCCTGTTCGAAACTGGACGATAATTAGGAAAACGAGCGCCCCGATGCCAACATTGTTTCGTTTCCTCGCGGTCTTAGGGACGATTGCCGGTGTCGTCGCTGGAAGCCTTTATGTGCTCGCTGAGTATTTTCAGCCAGAGCCGAAAGAAATCACCAAGGCCGTGCGGGGCCTCAAGGCCGAGCCGCGGCCAGTTTCGCCCACGGCCGCCACGGCGCAGGAGCCCTCCCTTGCCCTGCCGCCAAGCCATCGCGCCCAGTAGGCGCTGCCGGCCGATCCTCCGCCGAAACGTGGCGAGGGCATGAAAATGGCCCGTTCGAGCCCCTCTTTGCCGCCCACGTCGTCCTCGGAACTGGCGCTGTTCGTGGAAATGCTCATGGCCGAGCGTGGGGCGGCGTCCCATACAATCTCGGCCTATGCGCGCGACCTCTCCGGTTTCCTCGCGTTTCTCGCCGCCAAAAAGACGGATGCGGCCGCAGCCACTGCCGATCACGTTCGGGCCTATCTCGAGGTTTTGTCTGCCGACGGGCTGGCGCCGACGTCGCGGGCCCGCAAGCTCTCGGCCATCCGGCAATTTTTCCGGTTCCTGCTAGCTGAGGGGGTGCGGAAAGACGATCCCACGTCCGCGATCGACAGTCCCCGCCGGGGACGGCCACTGCCCAAGGTCCTGTCTCTCGCCGAGGTCGAGACCTTGATCGGGACGGCCAAGGAGGCCTGCCAAACTGCCGCCGAGGGCGCTCCGCGCCGCCGCGCCTACCGGCTCAACGCTCTCTTGGAAACGCTCTATGCCTCGGGTTTGCGGGTTTCTGAGCTCGTGGCTCTCCCACGCAACGTCCTTGCGGTCGACGACCGCGTCATGACCATCAAGGGCAAGGGCGGGCGTGAGCGCCTGGTGCCGCTGAACGATGCGGCGCGGGAAGCGCTCGCGGCCTATCTTGCCGTCCTGGCGCAGGAGCCGACGCTCAAGGCATCGCCCTTCCTATTCCCGACCGGCGACGGGGGCCAGCACATGACCCGACAGCGTTTCGGCCAGGAACTCAAGGCCCTGGCTCTGGCAGCGGGTCTCGATCCCGCGCGCGTCTCGCCCCACGTGCTGCGCCATGCCTTTGCCAGTCACTTGCTGGAACGGGGCGCCGACTTGCGGACCGTCCAGCAGCTCCTGGGGCATGCTGATATCTCCACGACGCAGATCTACACTCATGTGATCGAGGAACGGCTGCGGCGCTTGGTCGAGGAGCACCATCCGCTGGCCAAGGCGCAGTTAACGAAGCCGCGCTAGACTTGTTGCGGCCGGGCAGCCAATGGGTCCCAGTTGACAGGGCCTCGCGTCGAGGCCACTTAGAGCCGAATTTTGGTTGTTTTCTCTTTTGTCTTACGGATGCCCGCCTTGTGTCTTAAGGATGACCTGTACTTGGACAGGTTTGGGCGTCCAACGGGTTTAGCCGGGCTGCATGCGTACTTATCTCGATTTCGAAAAACCGATCGCGGAGCTTGAAAGCAAGGTCGCCGAATTGAAGGCTCTTGCGACCGATGGCGATTCCGTACCAATCAACGACGAGCTGACGCGGCTCGAAACCAAGGCGCGTGAAGCCCTCGTGGAAACCTATGCCGCGCTCACGCCCTGGCAGAAGACGCAGGTGGCGCGCCATCCGGAGCGGCCCCATTTCACCGATTACGTCCGGGATCTCGTGCGCGATTTCACGCCCATGGCGGGCGACCGCTATTTTGCCGAAGATGAGGCGATTATCGGGGGTATCGGCCGGCTCGCGGGCCGGTCCGTCATGGTCATCGGCCACGAAAAAGGGTCCGACACAGAGGGACGCATCAAGCACAATTTCGGCATGGCCGCCCGGAAGGGTACCGCAAGGCCGTCCGGCTGATGGAAATGGCCGACAAGTTCTCGCTGCCCGTGGTGAGCCTCGTGGACACGGCCGGTGCTATCCCGGTATCGGCGCGGAAGAGCGCGGCCAGGCCGAGGCGATCGCCCGGAGCACCGAGTGCTGCATGCGTCTTGGCGTGCCCATCGTTTCGCTGATCATCGGCGAGGGGGGGTCCGGCGGTGCCGTGGCCCTCGCCACCGCGAACCGGATCTTCATGCTCGAGCACTCGATCTACACGGTGGCGTCGCCCGAAGCCGCCGCGTCGATCCTGTGGCGGGATTCCGCGCGAGCCCAGGACGCGGCCACCAACATGAAGATCACCGCTCAGGACCTGAAGAATTTCGGCATTGTCGACGGGATCATCCCGGAACCCGTGGGTGGGGCGCATCGCGACCCGGAGGCCGTCCTGCGGGCGGCTGGCGATGTCATCGTGAACGCGATTGCCTGGTTCGACGACTACACGCCCGACCAGATCAGGAAAGAGCGGCGCGAAAAATTCATGGCCATGGGGCGTGAAGCTTAGGGGGCGCGAGTCCTAAGGGCAGTGAAGCGTAAGGGCCGCGACGCTACGTCTGCGAAGATGCATCTGACCCTCCAAGTCTCTTTTTGGTCCAACTGGCGCGCGAAAATCCTATAGTCTAGAAGCGATTGGGCTGTGGGGACGGCCTGATCGCGCCGAGGGTCGTGCCTCGCTAGCCAATCCGAATTGAACTCTGCCGGGGGTGCAAAAGGGCTCGCCGCATGCGTCGTTTCACGATCTTAGGGGCCATTCTTTGGGCCTGTGCGGTCGTCTCGGCGGCCGTCCTGGCAGGCTGCACGGACTACTACCCCCCGCATATGCGGCCCATGTCGAGCAAGATGCGCGCGCTGATGGCCGAAAAGGGTATGACTCCGTCCCAGCCCATCCTCATCCGTCTCTTCAAGTCCGAAGCCGAACTCGAGGTTTGGAAGCAGAAGGACGACGGGCACTACTACCTCCTGAAGACCTACTCGATCTGCAAATACTCCGGCGGGCTGGGGCCGAAGCAAAAGCAGGGCGACCTGCAGGCGCCGGAAGGGTTCTATGTGGTCGACAGGAAGCGGCTCAACCCGAAGAGCCATTATCACCTGTCCTTCAATATCGGCTATCCGAACGCGTTCGACCGGTCGCTGAATCGAACGGGCGCCAATCTTATGGTTCATGGCGAGTGCAAGTCGCGCGGCTGCTACGCCATGACGGATCCGGTCATCGAAGAGATCTATGCGCTTGTCGCCGAGGCCTTTGCCGGCGGGCAGGAGAAGTTTCAGGTCCACGCCTTTCCGTTTCGCATGACCACGGCCAACCTGGCGGCGCAGACCAGCAGCAAGTGGTTCGACTTCTGGGTCAACCTCAAGGAAGGTTACGACTACTTCGAAGCCACGCGGCTTGAGCCCCCGATCGCGGTTTGCGGCAAACACTACGTGTTCAATGCCGCCTTTCCGGGTGGGAACTACCCCGACCCCAGGCGTGCCTGCCCGCGGTATCAGAAGCTTCCCATGATCGCGTTCAAGCCCAAGCGGGAACAGCGCACCGTGGCGCAGTCCTCGCTCGCCGAACCGCTGGGCAAAGACATCAAGCTGCGCGTGGGCGAGGCAGCCCCCGTCTACAGCGTTATGACGCTGGGGCCGGCGACACCCGATCCGGAGGTGCAGGGCAAGGTGAAGGCCGGCGACAAGGATAAGGTCGCGCAGCGAGGCGCCTACCAGAACTGATGGGAGGCGCCTTCCCGGTTTCGGGGATCATCCTCTGGCCCTCTTTCTCAGGCTGATTGGCGCCCCTAGCATGGGGGTCCAACAACCGCGCTTGTCCGAAAGGGCTGACGATGCTGCGCTTACTCTTCGTCTCTGTACTCGTGGCCGTGCTCGCAGGTGGTGCGTACTACCTGTTCACGCCCGAGGGGCGGCAGCTCATCGACCGCGTGACGATCAACTGGGACCGCCAGGAAAATCGTGGGCACTTCCGGGCCGGCAGGCCCCTGCCGGGGACGCCGGACCTGAGCCGTTTCTCCGCGCGGATGAACGAAGCCAGCGTGAAGCCCGGCATGCCGGTCCACATCCGCATCTACAAGCTCGAGTCGGAGATCGAACTCTGGGTGCAAAAGAACGGCCGCTTCGAGCGCTTCGCCACCTATCCGATCTGCATGTGGTCCGGGCGCCTCGGTCCGAAGCTGAAGGAGGGCGACCGGCAGGCGCCCGAGGGCTTCTATACGGTGACAAAGGACGCGCTCAATCCCAACAGCGTCGAGCACCTGTCGTTCAATCTCGGCTTCCCGAACGCTTATGACCGCGGCAAGGGCCGCACCGGCTCGTTTCTGATGGTGCATGGCGGCTGCGCGTCGATCGGCTGCTTTGCCGTGACCGACGGGGTGGTGGACGAGCTCTGGGCGTTTATCACCGCGGCGCTCGACAACGGTCAGGCCCGCATCCCCGTCCACGCCTTTCCCTTTCGGATGACCGAGAAGAATCTGAGCCTCCGCTCGGGAGACAAATGGGCGCCGTTTTGGGCCAATCTGAAAACGGGGCACGATCTGTTTGCCCGCGACCGGGTGCCACCCAAGGTCAGCGTTTGCGACGGGGCGTACGTGTTCGAGCGGGGCAGCGCCGCCACGGTAGACAGCGTGGTCGAGGAGAATTGCCCCGATAGGGTAGCTGGCGACGGTCAGCGTGAACGCGCCGGCACTACAGAGGCCAGAAATACAGAATGAGCGGCGTGCCGGCGAGCAGCACGATAACGGAGAGCGGCAGGCCCAGCCGCCAGTAATCGCCGAAGCGGTAGCCGCCTGGGCCCATCACCAGCGTGTTGCATTGATGGCCGATGGGCGTCAGGAAATCGCAGGCCGCGCCGATGGCCACTCCCATCAGGAACGCATCGGGGTTGTAGCCCAGATTGCCGGCGAAGCTCGCGGCGATGGGCGCCATGACGAGTACCGTGGCCGCATTGTTGAGGAACGGCGTGACGGCCATGGCGGCGGCCATGAGCAGGAGCAGCGCCCCGTAGGCCGGCAGATAAGACGCGGTCTCCGACAGCCATCCGGCGATGAGGTCCGTGCCGCCCGTGGTACGCAGCGCATCACTGACGGGGATGAGCGCCCCCAGCATGACGAGGATCGGCCACTCCACCACGTCATAGGCTTCGCGCAGAGACAGCGAGCGCAGGAGCAGCAGCACGACCGCGGCGCCAAAGAAGGCGATGGCCACCGGCACGATGCTGAAGGCGACAAGCCCCATGGCGACGGTCAGGATGGCCAGGGGCAGGAGGCTGCCCCGCCGCCCGATCCGCAAGTCGCGTTCGGCCAGCGGCAGAAGGTGCAACTCGCCGAGCGTCTCCGGCATGGTGGTCAGATTGCCCTGAAGTACGACCACGTCTCCGGCGCGGAGCTTCACCGCGCGCAACCGGTTGGCGATGCGGCGCCCGGTCCGGCTCACGGCGAGGAGGTCCATGCCGTGCCGGTCGGCGAGCTTCAACTGGCCGACCGAATAGCCGATCAGCTCGGAATCCGGTGTGATGACCGCTTCCATGATGCCGATCTCGTCGCTGGGCGTGTCGCGCCCGTTGCCCTCTGCATGAGGCACCAGTGTCAGCTTCTCCAGCGCGACAAGCCGTTCCAGGGCGGAGGGCTCGCCGCGCAGGATCAGCACATCGCCCGCCCGGATGATGTTGTTTCCCGCCGGGTCGAAGCGGCGCACCGTTCCCCGAATCAGCGAGATGACTTCGACGTCGCCCTCGCTGAGATCCTCGAGCGCCTTCACGGTGATGTTGGCGGCAGGGGAGTCTTCGGGAACGGCGACCTCGGTCGTGTAGCCTTCCAAGGTGAAGGCCGCATCCATGGAGACGATCCCTTTGCGGTCCTTGGGCAAGAGACGCCAGCCGACCAGCAGAAACAGGAAGCCGATGAGCGAGAGGCAGGCGCCGACGGGCGCGAAGTCGAACATCTCGAAGGGCTGCCCGAGGGTCTGTTCGCGGACCCGGCTCACGATGATGTTCGGCGAGGTCCCGATCAGCGTGACGGTGCCGCCGAGGAGCGCGCCGAACGACATCGGCATCAGGAGGGACGACGGTGACGTTCCGCTGCGGCGGGAGACCTGGAACGCGACCGGCATCAGCATCGCCAGCGCGCCGATGTTCTTCACGAACCCGGACATGACGGTGACCGAGCCCACGAGGGCGGCGATCTGCCGGTAAACCGTCGTGAGGTAGGGGCCGAACTGGCGCACCAGCCGTTCGATCACGCCTGACCGGCCCACCGCGGCACTGACGATGAGGGCGCTGCCGACGATGATGACAATGTCGTCGCTGAACCCGGAGAAGGCTTTTTCAGGCGGCACGATGCCCGCGGCGATCGCGGCCAGGAGCGATAGCAGCGCGACGACGTCGTAGCGCAGGCGTCCCCAGATGAAGAGCGCCATCATGCCGACGACGATGGCGAAGGCGAGCGCTTGGTCGACCGTCATGGCGTTCGCGGGGTCCCCCTCTAGGCTTTCGCCCTACCGCGCCACCGGTGCGTTGGCTTCAAGCAGATAGTTGTCGCTAAAACGCCCCGTGGCAGTGCTTGTATTTCTTGCCCGACCCGCACGGGCAGGGCGCATTGCGCTGGACCTTGCCCCAGGTCGAGGGATCGGAAGGGTCAAGCGCCACGGCCGCGGCCTTGCGGGTGCGCATCGGCGCGGCCGCGCCGGATGCGGGCGCGGCTTCCGCACCCTCCAACGCAAACTCGTCCTCGCCCGTGGTGGGGTCGATGTGGTGGGCTTCCATGGGCGGCAGGTCGGTGATGTCCAGAGACGGCGCGTCGGATTCCTGCGCGATCTCGGCGTGCATAATTTGCCCGGTCACCGCTTCGCGCAGGCGCGCGAGCATCTGTTCGAACAAGGTGAAGCTCTCGCTCTTGAATTCGTTCAGCGGGTCCCGCTGGCCGTAGCCGCGCAGACCGATGACCTGACGCAAATGCTCGAGGGTCACGAGGTGCTCGCGCCACAGGCCGTCCAGGGTCTGAAGCAGTACCGCGCGCTCGAGTTGACGCATGGTCTCCGAACCGAACTTCGCGGCCTTGCGCGCGGCTGCTTCGTCGGTCGCCTTGATCAGCCGCTCGTGAATCTCGGCCTCGGCGATGCCTTCCTCGTCCGCCCAATCGGCGATCGGCAAGTCGAGGGCGAAGACGTCGTTGATTTTTTCCTTGAGCCCCTCCAGGTCCCATTGTTCGGGATAGGACTTCTCGGGGACTGCCTCGGCCACCAGATCGTCGACGACCTGACGGCGCATTTCCGCGACGGTCTCGGCGAGATCCTCGTCCGCCAGGAGTTCGCGCCGCTGCTCGAAGATCGCCTTGCGTTGGTCGTTCATCACGTTGTCGAACTTCACGACGTTCTTGCGGATGTCGAAGTTGCGCGCCTCGACCTTGCCTTGCGCCTTCTCCAGGGCCTTGTTGATCCAGGGATGGACGATCGCCTCGCCTTCCTTGAGGCCGAGCGCCTGCAACATGCCGTCCATGCGCTCGGATCCGAAGATGCGCATCAGATCGTCCTCGAGGGACAGGAAGAACCGGGAGGCGCCGGGATCGCCCTGACGGCCCGAACGGCCGCGGAGCTGATTGTCGATGCGGCGGCTTTCATGGCGTTCGGTGCCCACGACATAGAGACCGCCGGCCTCGAGCGCCTGCTTCTTCTTTGCCTGAATGTCCGCGTCGATCTCGGCGCGCTTCGCTTCGACTTCCGCGGGGCTGGGCTCCTTGCCTTTTTCGGCCTGCTGGGCGACCCAGTCCTCCAGCCGCATATCCAGATTGCCGCCGAGCTGGATGTCCGTGCCGCGGCCGGCCATATTCGTGGCGATGGTGATCGCGCCCGGCACGCCGGCCTGCGCAACGATATGCGCTTCCTGCTCGTGATAGCGCGCGTTGAGCACGTTGTGCGGGACTTTGCGCTTTTTCAGCAGCTCCGAGAGGATTTCCGATTTCTCGATCGAGGTGGTGCCGACGAGCATCGGCTGGCCGCGCTCCTGCGCGTCCCGGATCAGCTCGATGATGGCGTCGTATTTCTCTTTCGCCGTCCGGTAGACCTCGTCGTCTTCGTCTGCGCGCGCCATGGGCCTGTTGGTCGGCACTTCGACGACATCGAGACCGTAAATGTCCATGAACTCGTCTGCCTCGGTCAGGGCCGTGCCGGTCATCCCGCCGAGCTTGTTGTAGAGGCGGAAATAGTTCTGGAACGTGATCGTCGCGAAGGTCTGGTTCTCGGGCTGGATCTCGACGTGTTCCTTGGCCTCGAGTGCCTGGTGCAGGCCCTCGGAGAACCGGCGGCCGGACATCATGCGGCCCGTGAACTCGTCGATCAGGACGACTTCGTCGTTCTTCACGATGTAGTCGCGGTCGCGCTGGAACACTTTGTGGGCGCGCAGCGCCTGCTGGACGTGGTGAACCACGCTGACATTTCTCGCGTCGTAGAGAGAGTCGCCCTTGAGGAGGTCTGCTTCGATGAGGAGCTGTTCGATATGCTCGTTGCCCTCCTCGGTGAGCGACACCTGGCGGGTCTTCTCGTCGAGCTCGAAGTCTTCGTCTTTGAGCCTGGGGATGAACACGTCGATCGTGTTGTAGAAATCGGAGCGGTCGTCGAGCGGGCCGGAAATAATGAGTGGGGTCCGCGCCTCGTCGATCAGAATGGAGTCCACCTCGTCGACGATGGCGAAGGGGTGTCCGCGCTGGACCATCTCGCTTTCGAGATACTTCATGTTGTCGCGCAGATAGTCGAAGCCGTACTCATTGTTCGTGCCGTAGGTCACGTCGCACGCATACTGCGCCTTGCGCTGCTCGTCGTTCAGATCGTGTTCGATCGTGCCGACGGTGAGGCCCAGGAAGGAGTAGATCTGTCCCATCCAGGCGGCGTCGCGCTTGGCCAGATAGTCGTTCACCGTCACGACATGCACGCCCTTGCCCGTCAGCGCGTTCAGATAGACGGGGAGCGTGGCGACGAGCGTCTTGCCTTCACCGGTCTTCATCTCGGCGATGCGGCCTTCGTGCAGGACCATGCCGCCGATGAGCTGCACGTCGAAATGGCGCTGGCCCAACGTGCGCTTGGCAGCCTCGCGGACCGTGGCGAAGGCCTCCGGCAGGAGATCGTCGAGCGTTTCGCCCTTGGCAAGGCGTTCGCGGAATTCGTCGGTGCGGGCGCGCAGCGCCTCGTCGGAAAGGGTGGAAACATCCGGCTCGAGGGCGTTGATCGCCGCGACGACCGGATCGTACTTCTTCAGTTTGCGGTCGTTGGATGAGCCGAAGACTTTATTGGCAATGGCGCCGAGGGAAAGCATCGAACCGTTAGCCTCTCAATGGCGTAAGCCGGGCCGCGCGGGGCTCTTCTTAGAGCCCTGGAGGTCCTTGGCGAATGGAGTATGAGACCCCCGGCGGTTGTTCGCCGGTCCCTAGAAAAAACGGCGAGAAATGCCGGGGGTCAACGCCGGAGACATAAGTGGCGGTCCCTGCCTTGTCAACGCGAGCGGCGGGGCACTCGTGGCACCGTCAGGCAGGCTCTTTGGTGGCCGTAGTGCCCTGTTTGCCGATTTCGTCGAGCTGTTTCTGCAGCGAGAGCTTGTTCAGGCTTGCAAACGGCAGGTTGACGAAGATCGTTATGCGCTGAAACAGCATGCGGTAGGTGTCGTCGAAGGCCAGCGCACGCTCCGCGTCGGTGCCTTCGACCGCGGCCGGGTCGGGGAGGCCCCAATGGGCCGACATCGGCTGACCGGGCCAGATTGGACAGACTTCCTTGGCCGCGTTGTCGCAAACGGTGAAGACGAAATCGAGCTTGGGAGCATCGGGGCCGCTGAATTCCTCCCAGGACTTCGAGCGCAAGCCGGACACGTCGTAGTTCAGCTTCTGCAACAGGTTGAGGGCCATAGGGGTTGACCTGGCCGGCGGCATGCTGCCAGCGCTGTAAGCCTTGAATTTTCCGAGGCCTTCGCGGTTCATGATGCATTCGGCCATGATGGAACGGGCGGAATTGCCCGTGCATAGGAAAAGCACGTTCAGGGGATCGTTAGCGTCGCCGGTTTTCATGTCGGTTTCCTCCGTTCACTCCGAACAACACGTCGCAAGCGTCGTCTCGATCAATGGGCCGCAAACCGACGGGTCTCCCTGACAGCAGTCCTCCACGAGGAAGGACAGCAGCGCCCGGGTTCCTTCGAGATCCACGGCGTAGATCATGGACCGGCCTTCTTTGCGGGCCTGGACGAGGTTGGCGCGCGCAAGGATAGCCAGGTGGGATGACAGTGTGTTCTTCGGGATGCCGACCGCCTCGGCGATATCGCCCGCCGCCATCCCGTTGAAGCCCGCCCGGACCAGCAACCTGAAAACCTTGAGACGGGTTTCCTGTGCCAGCCCGCCCAGCGCGTCGACAGCCTCGATAATATCCATAGTTCTAGAACTATTGAATAAATAGAATCCTGTCAATTCCTGCGGGTTGGCAAGTCCCGAGGCCAACGCTAAGAAGGCATCTGGGGAAGCACCCAAACCCGCTCCGCCACCAGTCGATGTGATTAGGCCGGAGCCGAAGACGAGGATTAATCCAGTGAAATTGTGGTCAGCCTTGCTGCTCCTTGCAGCGTCGATGTTCCTTGTGCCGCCAGTACTCGCCGCCGACGCTGTCGTCGCGCGCGTGAACGGGGTGGAGATCAAACAGTCCGATCTAGACTTTGCCGCCTCCGAAGTCGGCCCGCGGCTCGGAACTGTCCGTCCCGACGACCGCAAGCGTATCCTCATGCAGTTCGTGATCGAGAACGAACTTCTGGCTGGCGCCGGCGAAAAGGAAAAGCTGGACGAGGCCGATACGTTCGCAAAGCGCGAGGCCTATCACCGGCGCCGCGCGCTGCGGGATGCCTATTTTGACAAGAACGTCACGGGCGGTGTTTCCGAAGCCGAAGCGAAGAAGGTCTTCGAAGAGAACATCGCCAAGGTGAAGCCGGAGCAGGAGATCAAGGCCCGGCACATTCTCGTCGATACCGAAGATCAGGCCAAGGCGATCAAGGCGGAGCTCGATGGCGGCGCCGATTTTGCCAAGCTCGCTTCGGAAAAGTCGAAGGACAAGAACGCCGAGGGCGGCGATCTCGGTTTCTTCACGCGCGGCCAGATGCTGAAGCCGTTCGAGGATGCGGCCTTCGCGCTCGACGTGGGTCAGATTTCCGATCCCGTGAAGACGAGCTTCGGCTGGCACGTGATCCAGGTCGAGGAGAAGCGCGATCAGAAGCTCCCGACCTTCGATGACGTCAAAGACCCCATCATGAGCCAGCTGGTGGTTCGCAAAGCCCAAACGGTCGTGAGCGACCTTCGGTCCAATGCCGACATTGAGATCATCGATCCGGATATCAAGCGGTCCATGGACGATGCGGCCATGCGGGGCGAAGCGCCGCCGCTGCCCGACGAAGAGTTCAACGAGGACCACTAGGATCGCCGGCGTTTCGGCTATGGACAAAGTCTCGCCGTTTGCCCCGGTGCACCTGCCGGTCTTGCCGCCGATCGAGGGGGTTCGTCTCGCGTCGTGCGAGGCCGGGATCCGCTATGCCGGCCGTACCGATCTGCTATTGGCGCTGTTCGACCTTCGAACCGCCGTTGCGGGCGTGTTCACCACGTCCAAAACGGCGTCGGCGGCGGTCGAATGGTGCCGCGAGCATGTGCGGCACGGCATGGCTCGGGCGCTGGTGGTCAACTCGGGCAACGCCAATGCCTTCACGGGCATGCGCGGGCGCGAGGCGGTCGCGGAAACGGTGCGGGCCACGGCGCGCATCGCCGATTGTCTCGATGCGGATGTGTATGTCGCCTCGACCGGCGTGATCGGCGAGCCGCTCGATCCGTCGAAATTCGTGGGCTCCCTCGCGGGGCTGGCGGACGAGGCGCGAGCCGACGCCTATGACATGGCGGCCCGCGCCATCATGACGACGGACACGTTCCCGAAGCTCGCCACGAGAACCTGCGAGATCGATGGGGTGACCGTCACGCTCAACGGTATCGCCAAGGGCGCGGGCATGATCGCCCCCGACATGGCGACCATGCTTTCCTTCCTGTTCACGGACGCGCCGATCGAGCCCGCCGCGCTTCAGTCCATTCTGTCGCCTTTGGTCGAAGACAGTTTCAACGCGATCACGATCGACAGCGACACGTCCACGAGCGACACGGTTCTACTTTTCGCGACAGGCGCGGCGGAGCGGCGCTCGTGTCCGCGCATCGCGGACGGCAACGACGAGCGGCTTGCCGGTTTCCGTGCGGCTCTGTTCGATCTCATGCGCGACCTTGCGCATCAGATTGTGAAGGACGGCGAGGGGCTCACCAAGTTCGTCTCGGTGACGGTCAAGGGAGCGGAGTCCAAGGCGGCGGCGCGCACCATCGCGAAGGCGATCTGCAATTCGCCTCTGGTGAAAACGGCGCTGGCGGGCGAGGACCCGAACTGGGGCCGCATCGTCATGGCCGTTGGCAAGGCCGGAGAGGCGGCCGACCGCGACCGGTTGGCGATCTGGTTCGGCGACATCGAGGTCGCGAAAGACGGCGAGGTGGCGCCCGCCTACAAAGAGGCGGATGGGGCGGCCTATATGAAGCGTCCCGAGATCGACATCACCGTGGATGTGGGCATCGGTGAGGGCACAGATACAATGTGGACCTGCGATCTCACCAAGGAATACATCGCCATCAACGCCGATTACCGGTCGTGACGGACTCTGCGGGCGCCAAGCCCCTTGTGTTGGTCGCCGCATGCGCGCTGGTCGATGACCGCGGTCGCGTCCTCATTTCACAGCGGCCCGAAGGCAAGCCGCTCGCGGGGCTCTGGGAGTTCCCAGGCGGGAAGCTGGAGGAGGGCGAGACGCCCGAACACGGTCTCGTCCGCGAACTCAACGAGGAACTCGGGATCGCGATTGAGCTAACTTCACTGAAACCTCTAACATTTTCGAGTTTTCCTTACCCCGACTTTCATTTGTTGATGCCAATCTATGCGTGTTGGCGTTGGCTGGGACAAGTCACCGCCAAGGAAGGACAGGCCATGGCGTGGGTCAGTCCGGCTGCCTTGGGCGAGTATGCGATGCCGCCCGCCGATGAGCCACTAAAGGGCCTATTGCCCGGATTGCTGGGGTTGTTGCTTGAAAGTGCGAAGTGCAAATAGATGCCGACTTGTGTCCATGCGGCAGCCGCCCGTCATCGCGCGTATCAAGGCCTTTGCTGCGGACAGGTCAGGCGCGACCGTTGTTGAGTACGGCCTCATCGCTGCTGCCATTGCGGGCGCAATCTTGATCGTAAACAGACTTCTCCAATCCAGTCTCTCGGACTTGGCAACTGAGCTTGCGGCAGCCCTCTCCCTTTAGCGCCTGTCTCGGTCGCCGGACGGCGGTCGCCGGAACGACGCCTTCGCGCCTCCCGGCTGCTCCGTCGTATTGAGCGCGTCCGCCAGGCGGCTTTGCGCGGACCCCGGCTTCAGCGGTTTCTGCTGGCTCGGGTCCGGGCCCCAGCCGCTCATGAAAACGAATTGGAATGTCGCGGCGACCTTGCCGTCCGGCGTGCCGTAGCGCGACCGGTACAGGTCTTCGGCGCGCATCAGCACCCGCCGCGATAAGGGCTTCTTGCTCCGGGCCACGAGCACGTTGCCGCCGCCGAGCGCGCGGATTTCCTGCATCAGCGCCCGGGGCGAGGGGTAGATCACCTCGAGCTCCTCGGTGTCCGTGACAGGCAGGGCGAAGCCGGCGCGTTGGAGAAGCGCGCCGTAGGATCGCACGTCCGCGAAGGGAGCGACGCGTGGAGACACCCCACCCTCGATCTCCTCTTCCGCTTCGAGCAGGCATTCCCGCAATTCGCCGAGCGCATTGGCGCCAAGTGCCGCGGCCATGAAGAGGCCGTCGGGAGCAAGCGCCCGGCGAATCTGGATGAGACTGCCAGGCAGATCGTTGACGCGATGAAGGGCAAGGCCCGAGACGACGAGGTTGAAGGCGCCGTCCTTGAACGGCAGCAGGTCTTCGTCGCAGACGATAGCGGGCGGCGGGCAGCGACGCGCATAGGCGAGCACGCTCTCCGCGTAGAACACGTCCTCGACGGACGGCAGTTCGGCGATGGTCCGCCCTAGAAGGCCGTGATAGGCGCCAAGGTCGAGCGCCCGGGGAAAGGCGCGCAACATGATCGCGACCCGATCCGCGATCTCACCGGCGACGTGGCCGATCAGGACTTCGCGATCTTCGATCTCCGCGGCAAAGCGGGCTCTGCGCTCGCGCAAGAGGCGCCGGTCGAAGAGAAGCGGGCCCTCGCTCATTGCGGCTCCTCATTCAATCGCTGACAACTTATAATTGTCGAGATGTCCATTGAAGCAACAAAGGTAGAGACCGCTTCCGCCTGGCGCACGGTGCTGCGCGCGGCGGCTGATCTCGTGCTGCCGCCCGTTTGCGTGGTCTGCCGCACCCCAATCGGGTTCCATGGGCTCCTTTGCGGTCCGTGTTTCGCCGGCATCGATTTCATCGCGCCTCCTTTATGTACGCGTCTCGGCGTGCCGCTTCCCTACGATACGGGGGAACCGTATCTATCGGCGGCAGCGATCGCTGCGCCGCCGGTCTACGACAGGGCCCGGGCGTGGGCGCGCTATTCGCAGACCATGCGCGATCTGATCCAGAGCTTCAAATACCGCGACCGGCAGGACGGCTTGCGCCTGTTTACCCGATGGCTCGTGCGGGCCGGGTCCGAGCTCCTGGCCGAAGCTGATCTGGTCGTGCCGGTTCCGCTTTACCGGTCGCGGCTGTGGTCGCGGCGTTTCAATCAGTCGGCCCTGCTGGCGCGGGGGATCGAGCGTCACACGCGTGTCCCCGCCGACTGTTTCGTGCTGCGCCGGACGCGCCGCACGGCAAGCCAGGTGGGGTTGTCGGCGGCGCAGCGGAGGCGCAATGTCGCCGGAGCGTTTAAGGTGTCGCCGTCGCGCGCACATATGATTGCCGGGAAATCGATCGTGCTCGTAGACGATGTGATTACCACCGGCGCCACGATCGAGCTTGCGCCCGCGTCCTGAAACGGGCGGGCGCGGCGCGCGTGGACGTGCTGGCCTTGGCCCGGGCCGTTGAACCGGCGGCGTTCGTGCTTTAGGTAGCGCGGTCTGCCGCAGGACGGCTCGCATCCCTGCCGGCACAATACTGGAACGGTCCGGAGAGGACCAACGATCGAGACTTGAGAATGGGTTCTGACACTGCCAATCGTTTTCGCGCCGCGCTCGTGCAATTGCGCGCCGGGCGGGTGATTGCGGACAATTTGATCGCGGCCGAGGCTTTGATCCGCGAAGCGGCCAAAGGCGGCGCCAACTATATTCAGACCCCTGAGAATACCGCGCTGATGGAACTCGAGCCCGAGCTCGTGCGGAGCCAGGTCCAGCCGGAAGGCGAAAGCTGCCCGCTGGCCGTGTTCCGCGCTCTGGCGGCCGAGCTCGGCGTTTGGCTGCATATCGGATCGCTCGGCGTCAAAGCGGACGACGGGCGCATCGCCAACCGCTCGTATCTCATGGCGCCTGATGGCACGGTCGCAGCCCGCTATGACAAGCTGCATATGTTCGACGTCGATCTTCCGAATGGCGAGTCCTATCGGGAGTCCGACAACTACACGCCTGGCAGCAAAGCGGTCCTCGCGGACTTGACGCCCGGCGGCGTGCCCGCGCGGCTCGGCATGACCATTTGCTACGATTTGCGCTTTGCCGCGCTGTATCGGGCGCTGGCCATCGCCGGAGCGAATATGATCGCCATTCCCGCGGCCTTCACCAAGCACACGGGCGAAGCGCATTGGCATGTGCTGCTGCGGGCGCGCGCCATCGAGACCGGCGCATACGTGTTCGCGGCGACGCAGGGCGGCCTTCACGAGAACGGCCGCTGGACGTTCGGGCACTCGATGATCATTTCGCCCTGGGGCGAGATCCTGGCCGAAGCTGGCGCCGACCCGTGCGTCGTGTTCGCCGACATCGACCTTGCCCTGGTCGAGGAGGTCCGGGCCCGGGTCCCCGCGCTCACCCATGGACGGCCGTTCGAGATCGAGATTGCGACACCTGACGGCGAGCCCATGAAGCGGCAAGCGTCATGATCCGTTACTCCCTCAAATGCGGGACGGGGCACCAGTTCGACGCGTGGTTCTCGTCCAGCGACTCCTATGACGAGCAATGCGAGGCCGAAGTGATCCGTTGCCCGGAATGCGGCAGCGCGGATGTCCAGAAGGCGCCCATGGCGCCTGCGGTGCTGCGTGGCCAACGGCGTGCGCCGGCACGGGACGAGGCGCCGTCCCCGGCCGATGGCCCGCTGACGGGCCCCCAAGATTCGGAGAAAGGCCAAAGTTACGCCTTTCTCAAGGGCCTGAGAGAGCACTTGAAGGCCAATGCCGACGATGTCGGCGACAAATTCGCCGAGGAAGCGCGGAAAATGCACCACGCGAAGCCGAAGAACGGGATATCTACGGCGAGGCGACCGTCGATGAGGCTAAGTCGTTGTATGAAGAGGGAATTCCGGCGCTGCCGTTGCCCAAGCTGCCCGACGAGCACAACTAGCCGGACCGGGTTCGCCGGGCCATGTTACCCGCGGGGTAACCTCTTGTTTGGGGCTGTCACGTATACCTCAACAATAATTCGCGAAGTGCCGTGGAAATGTCGGGATGCCTCTGCAATGATGAGGGTGCCGGACGGTTGGATCGCGCATAACCAGGGAACGAATCATGCGCCATACTTTTCAACAGCAACCACGGCCTTGGACCCTTCTCTCGGCGTTCCGGCCGTTGGTCGCCGTGTGTTTCGCGGTCCTTCTGCTCGCCCAGCCGGCGGCCGCAGAGACGAACAAGCACGCGACCTCGCCGGACCTCGATCTCAGCATGCCCCAGGGGCTCGATGCCCAGCCGCAGCCCGTCTATCCGGACGATCGGTTCGGCACGACCGACACATCGGCGACCGACACATCGGCGACGGACGCGGACTCTGACGAGGCTGACTCGGATGAGCCGGCCAGAAGCGCATCGCGCTCGCCGGCCGAGGAGCCGGAATCGTCTCTAACCAGTGATCCGGACATCGAGACGCTCAAGAGCGACGATCTGGCCGACGTTGAAGCGCCCATCGAGCCGAAGACCCCGATCATTATCGCCACGGTCGACAAGACGGCGCAGGAAATGACGGTGTTTGTCGATGGCGTCGAGAAATATCGCTGGCCGGTGTCCACGGGTCTGCCCGGCTATGCGACGCCCTCGGGCACGTTCAACGCCAAGTCCATGAACAAGATTTGGTACAGCAAGCAATTCGACAACGCGCCCATGCCCCATGCGGTCTTCTTCACGAAGAAGGGGCATGCCATTCATGCCTCCAACGAGGTCAAGAAGTTGGGCCGGCCGGCGTCTCATGGCTGTGTCCGCCTGTCGCCGAAGAACGCGGAGACCTTCTTCAGTCTCGTGAAAGAGACGGGTCTCGACCGCACGGAAGTCGTTCTGACCGGGTCGACCCCGGGCGGCGACTACAAGATCGCCCATCCGGACCGCCGTTACGATCCGTACCAGGACTATGGCCGCCCGGCCTATCCGCGTTACGCCCCGAACCGGAATTACCAGCGCTACGGTTACAATGAAATCCAGCCGCGGGCGGAGCGCCGCCGCCGTGTGTTCGTGCCGCGCAATCAGCAGCGCCAGTACCGCCGTGCCCCGCGCCGTGGCAACTGGTTCCGCGCACCGGGGTACTAGGTGCCGAGGTACTAGGCCACGGCCTTGCGGCCGTGGCGTTGTGTTCGTCGCTAGGGCCGCGCGCCGGACCTAGGCCGCCAGTAAGCGTTCGATCGGGACGTCCAATGCCTCGTCGCGCGGGCGGGTAAGGTAGAGTTCAGCCAGGAGATAGCCTTCCGTCTCCTTGCCCGAAGGTCGATGCCCCGCTCGGTCAGTTGCTCTATGACTTTGTCTTGCTCGTCCCTGGATGCGAATCTCCGCTGGACGAACAGCCGCTGGCTGAGCTTCTCCGTCACGAAGCCCGCTCTGCCGAGGGTCTCCGCAATCGCGTCGAACGGGAACATGCGCAGCACGAAGTTGGCGAACCAGGGGCGCCTGCCCTTGGTGACCGCCGGTAGGAGTTCCTCGAAGCTCTTCTCCGTCACGTAGCCGACACATCCAGTCGACGTCACCAAGTCGACTGGAGCGAGATCTGCCCAGACATCCTGCGGGAGAGACTCGGTCTCGAGATCCATTGCGAGCCCTTGATCCAGGAGACCCGCTCTCTCGCCATACGCGACCGCATTCCCGGCTACGTCGAGGCCGATCACCTCGATGTCTTCGACCTGTTCCAGCTGGGCAAAGAAGTCGGAGTCTTGCTCGACGACCTCTTGGGCGGTGGCGCCGGCTTGCTCCAAGCGAGCCCATCGATCGTAAAGGTCTTGAATGGAGAGGTCGTGTTTCAGCAGGGCCGCATTGATGCCGTAGGAACAACCGATGTCCAGGACGTGGACCGTCTCATCGGTCTTCTCGTGCCGCAACCCGATTAGCTGTTGGAGGATTGGCTTGGCCGTTCCAGGGATTTTATATCCAACACTTTCAAGCTCGCGAAAATAGGCGCGCGGATCGGCGTGATCGTAGATGTGATCCATCGTCGCTTTGGCGTCGTTGATCTCGTCGAATTGGTGTTCATCTAGCATTCGCCCTCCCGGGTTGGTTGCCCCCCTCGCGTCAGAATGAGCACGCGAAACTGCACGCGCCCGCATTCCGTCTGTGAAACGGCATGCGGGGCGTCATGGCGACGCGCCGAAGCGGTCCCGTAGGGAGGTGTCATTGTTTTGGCTTAGGTGCGCGAAGCTAGCATGACCGCCTCACGGTTCTCAACCGAGCGGCCGACGTTTATCAAAGAATCGCGCGAATCATACGGAAAATAGGGTTTCCGTTGAGGGTTTTGCGGCGATCCGCGTTTTTCTTTCGCATGAATTGTGATGCCGGCGTGCCCTAAACAGGCGCTGCGGGCGTCGCCGTCACGAAGTAGTTGACGTCCGTATCGCGTGACAGGCGCCAATCGTCCGCCAACGGATCGTATGTCATGCCGGTAAGGTCGGTGGATTGCAGCCCGGCCCCGGCGAGGGCTGCCTTCAGTTCCTCGGGCGTGACGAACCGGTCCCATTGATGCGTGCCGGCCGGAACCCAACGCAGGACGTATTCCGCGCCGACAATGGCGAGCGCATAGGACTTGAGTGTCCGGTTCAGCGTCGAGAGGATCATGACGCCGCCATCGGCCACGAGAGGCGCGAGCCGGGCGAGGAAGGCCGGCACATCGGGGACGTGCTCCACCACTTCGAGCAGAAGGACGACATCGAACCGGCGGCCCTGTTCCGCAACGGCCTCCGCCGCCGTCGCCTCGTAGCCGATCGCAAGGCCGGCGCCGTCCGCATGAGCCTTGGCTGCGGCGATGGTTTCGGTCCCGGGATCGATACCTGTCACCGTTGCCCCGAGGCGGGCCAGGGGCTCGGACACGAGGCCGCCCCCGCAGCCGATATCGAGGACGCGGAGACCCTCGAGGCACGGCGGGTCCTTGGGATCCCGTCCGAACTGCGCGCAGAGCCGGTCCCGAATATAGGTGAGCCGCGTCGGGTTGAGACGGTGCAGCGGGCGGAATGGCCCGCTTTCGTCCCACCATTCGTCGGCGAGTTTCGCGAATTGCGCCACTTCGCCTGAGTCGAGCGTGGAAGGGGCGGCCGTCGCGGCGGTATCCTGGGATGCGGTCATGGCCGCATTGGCGGCGGCGCGCCTCGCCCTGTCAAGGCCATGCCTCGCCCAGTCAAAGCAATGGCCGAAGTCCCGCGTGCCTGTTGCAGCCTGCAACCCTTATCAGTAGAAAGACCCGAAAGTTCCGGCCGGTCCCGATCCCAAGGGCCGGCCCTCTTCTTGTGAGCCGGTATGTCTTTGCTTGTGTTGAAATTTGGTGGCACCTCGGTTGCGGATATCGATCGGATCCGCAGCGTGGCCGCGCATGTCAAGCGCGAGCACAATGCTGGGAATGCCTGCGCCGTTGTGGTCTCGGCCATGGCGGGCCAGACCAACAGACTGGTCGCCTGGGTCGAAGAGGCTTGGGGCTACAAGGCCGACGGCGACGGAGGGGCGGACGTGTCCGCGCTCTACGATTGCCGCGAGTACGACGCGGTTGTCTCGTCGGGCGAGCAGGTGACGTCGGGGCTTCTGGCCTTGGTACTGCAGTCCATGGGCGTGAGCGCGCGCTCGTGGCAGGGCTGGCAGATCCCCGTGCACACGGACGATGCGCATCAGAGGCCCGCATCACCGGCATCGAGGTCGACAAGAAGGCAGCGATGCTCGGTGGCGAAGTCGCCGTTTGCGCCGGCTTCCAAGGCATCGCCCCCGAACAACCGGATCGCGACGCTCGGCCGGGGCGGGTCCGATACGAGTGCTGTGGCCCTCGCCGCGGCGCTTCAAGCGGATCGCTGTGATATCTACACCGACGTGGACGGGGTCTACACGACCGACCCCCGTGTGGTCAGCAAGGCCCACCGGCTCGATCGCATCTCCTACGAGGAAATGCTGGAGATGGCTTCGCAAGGAGCCAAGGTCCTGCAGACGCGCTCGGTGGAAATGGCCATGCAATGGAGCGTGCCCGTGCTTGTGCGCTCCAGCTTCGATGCGCCGGATATGCCCGGCAACCCCGACACGGGCGAGGGGATTGGTACACTCGTTTGCCATGAGGATGAGATCATGGAGCAGAATGTCGTCAGTGGAATTGCTTACGCGCGGGACGAAGCCAAGGTGACGCTGCTGAAGGTGGCCGACAAACCGGGCGTGGCTGCGCGCGTGTTCGGCCCCCTATCGGACGCTCATATTAATGTCGACATGATCGTTCAGAACGTGTCCGAAGATGGGAAGTCGACGGATCTGACCTTTACCGTCCAAAGCGCGGATCTCGATCGAGCGCTCGAGGTGCTGAAATCGGCCAAGGACGAGATAGGCTACCTCGATCTGCGCGGGGCGACCGACATCGCCAAGGTCTCGGCCATCGGCGTCGGGATGCGGAGCCACGCGGGCGTTGCAGCCCAAATGTTCAGCGCGCTTGCCGAAAAGGGCATCAATATCGAGGCGATATCCACGTCCGAGATCAAGATTAGCGTATTGATCGACGCCGCCTATGCCGAGCTTGCGGTGCGAACCTTGCATACCCTTTTTGGGTTGGACGGCGCTTAGACGCGACAAATTAGGCTACTCTAGCCGTTCACAGTGGGGAAGCTCGAGATCCGCCCTATAGGCGGATGGTCCGGGACTTATCGTTATGGCTGCATCCGTTGGTGCTCCAAGGCAGATGCTCCGCCGCCTCCGTGAGGTGATGGCGGAACACGAGAGTGCGCAAGCACGCCTCGACAAGGTGGTGATGCTGATCGCCTCCAACATCGTGGCCGAGGTGTGCTCGCTGTACCTGCGCCGCCGTGACGGCTCGCTCGAACTCGTGGCCACCGAGGGCCTCAATGTCAGCGCGGTCCACAACACGCATTTGAAGCCCGGCGAAGGTCTCGTTGGGCTTGTCGCCGAGCAGGCCGAGCCGAAGCAATTCGCGGACGCCCAGCACCATCCGGCCTTCTCGTTCCGCCCCGAGACCGGCGAGGAGATCTATCACTCCTTTGTCGGCGTGCCGATCCTGCGCGGCGGGCACACGATCGGCGTTCTCACGGTGCAGAACCGCACCATGCGCCAATACAGCGACGAAGAAGTCGAGGCGCTGCAGACCACGGCCATGGTCATCGCCGATACGTTGGCGTCGGGCGGAATCCTCTCCGAGGAGGTGACGGCGGAGAAGGGACGCGATCAAAGCGTCCGTTTCGTCGGTCAGCCCATCTCCGAGAGCGTGGCGCTGGGGCACATCGTCTTGCACGAACCCCGGATCGTGATCACCAAGCTGATCGCCGAGGACGCGGAGCACGAGCGGAGCCGGTTGCAGCAGGCTATCGAGGAGCTGACCGGCCAGATCGACGAGATGATGGAGCGCGGCGATCTCGCGCGCGCCGGCGAGCATCATGAAGTGCTCGAAGCGTTCCGCATGTTCGCCCACGACCACGGGTGGCGCCGGCGTCTGGACGAGGCGCTCGCGACGGGCCTGACCGCCGAAGCGGCCGTGCAGCGCGTTCGCAACGATACGCGCGCGCGGATGATGCGTATGCCGGACCCCCGGTTCCGCGACCGCCTGCATGACATCGAAGACCTTTCCAACCGGCTGTTGCGCTTCCTGTCGGGGGAGACGGCGACGGCCTCGACCGGCGCGCTCCCGGAGGATGCGATCGTCGTCGCGCGGACAATGGGACCGGCAGAGCTCTTGGATTACGACCGCCACCGGCTGCGTGGCCTCGTTCTGGAAGAGGGTGGCGCCAACAGCCACGTGGCCATCGTCGCGCGTGCGCTTGGGATCGCCGCGATCACCCAGTGCAAGGGCGTGGTCGAGATGGTCGAGCCCGGCGATGCGGTGATCCTCGACGGCCAGGGTGGGGAGCTGCATGTGCGGCCGACCCAGGAAGTGGTCCACGCCTATTCCGACAAGGTTCGCTTCCAGGCCCGCAAGCAGGCCCAATATGCCGCGTTGCGCGAGGTGCCGGCGGTCACGCTCGACGATCAGCGCGTCAATCTGCAGATCAATGCGGGCCTCTTGTTCGACCTGCCGCATCTGAAGCAATCCGGTGCCGACGGGATCGGGCTGTTCCGGACCGAGCTTCAGTTCATGATCTCCGAGACGTTTCCTCGGCTCGAGCAGCAGACGAAGCTCTACAAGTCGATCCTCGACCAAGCGGCCGGGCGCCCCGTGGTGTTTCGCTCCCTGGATGTCGGCGGCGACAAGGTCATTCCCTATTTCCGCGGCGGGGCGGAGGAAAACCCGGCCCTCGGCTGGCGCGCGATCCGCATGGCGCTCGACCGGCCCGCGGTGTTCCGCACTCAGATCCGCGCCCTGCTGCGCGCCGCACACGGGCGCGAAATGCGCATCCTCCTGCCGATGATTTCCGATGTGTCGGAGTTCGAGGCCGCCCGCACGCTGATCGACCACGAACTGACCCTGCTGAAGACCCACGCCGGCCGGAGCCCTTCCAAGCTGATGGTGGGCGCCATGGTCGAGGTGCCGGCGCTGTTGTGGCAACTCGACCACCTTCTGCCTCTGACGGATTTCGTGTCCGTAGGGTCGAACGATCTGTTGCAGTTCCTGTTCGCGGCGGACCGGAGCAATGAGCGCGTATCGAGCCGCTTCGATTCACTTGGTCCGACGGCGCTGCGCGCGTTGCGGCATATCGTGCGCGAGGCGGAGCGGTTCGACACGCCCCTCACGCTGTGCGGCGAGATGGCTGGGAAGCCCCTCGAGGCCATGGCGCTGATCGGTCTCGGATTCCGCTCCATTTCTATGGCGCCGGCCTCGGTGGGGCCGGTCAAGGCCATGGTGTTGTCGCTCGATGCGGCCAGCCTCCATGCCCGGCTGGACGAGTTGATGGAGGTCAAGACGACGTCGTTGCGCGAAGAATTGAAGCGTTTCGCGGCCGAAACAGGGGTACAGATCTAGACGGAACTGCATCTCGGAGCCGTGCGACGATTTTTGAGAATCTGCGCCGCGCGCCAAAGGCTTGCAAACTCTCAGCCATTGGGCTTGTGTTAATCTGCTATAGGGGGACTTTCCGGTCGCGGGGATATGCTGCCGGATCGGATGCTATTGGGTAGGCTCTTCGGCCGCACGGCCAGGAGAGTCGCGGCGTTGCACTCACGGGATTGGAAGTAATGTCTGCCGGCTATGACGCGGAAGTGGCCGATCTTTTTCGGGACCTCAGAGCCGCGAGCAATCTGACGGAGGCGGATCTGGCGTCGCGTATCGCGGCGCCCGTCGAAGTCGTGCAGGCGCTGGAGCAGGGTGCCATTTTTGCTCTGCCGCCATGGCCGGAGACGTGCCGGGTGGTGAGCGCCTACGGCACGCTTCTCAATCTCGACACGCGTCCCTTGCTCCGCCGGATTTACGCCCAGCTTGAAGCCGGCGTCGTCGAACTGGGACCGAAGCCCGTCCAGGACGTTCCGGTCATGGTTCCGCCGGCGGGCGGACATCCGGCTGCACCACAGGGCCAGCCGGCGCCGCAGGCGGGACAGCCGCCGCAAGGTTGGGCCAACGGAACGCCGCAGCCTCAGCAGCAGCCGGCGCCGCAACAACCCAGGCCTCAGCCGCAGCAGGCGGCTCCGCAGCTGGCACCGGCGTGGCCGAGTGCGCCTCGCGAAGCGCCGCAGGCGCCCAACCCCAGGCGCCGCAGCCGCAGGCCCGTCCCCTCCAGCGCCGCAGCCACAATCCCCCACAGCCTCGGCGCCGCAGCCGCTTCAACCGCGCGCCGCAACCGCGCGCCGTGCCGCAGCCGCAGGGCGCACCGCAGGCACCCTGGCCCGGTGCTGCGCCCAGCCAGGCGCTTCGCCGCGGGGGCGCCGCAAGGGGCTCCCGGCCAGCTCGATACGGCTTGGCCTGGCGCCGAAATTCCCGGCCAGCCGGTGGGGCAGCCGCAGCAGCCTCAACCGGCAGCACCGCAGCCACAGGCCGATGCGAGTTTTCCGGATGCTGGTTTTCCCGGCGAGCCGCAGCCTTATCCCCAGCAGCCCGGTTATGCGCCCGACCCCAACACTGCGCCGGACCCGGCGCTGGGCGGCGATTATTCTCCGGCGGACGACGCCAGCTTTCCGGGCGAACCCGAGCTCGAACTCGTGGATGAGGAAGAGGAGGAACCCAAGTCCTCCAGGTCACCTCTCCTGAAATGGGGGATCATCGGTCTGCTTGCAGTCATCCTGCTGCTTGGCCTATGGATGGTGTTCGGCGGATCCTCGGGCGACGGCGGCCTGTCGTCGGGTTTCAATACGTCGGATCCGGTTCTCGATCCCGACGACCCGCGTAGCCGCAAAGCAGACCGGCTGCCGAACAATTTCTAAGCCCTTATTTCCTTGAACCATGACCACGATTCCCACTGAGAAGCTCGATAAGCTCGTCGCCCGTTGGGAGGCCATACAAGGCAGTCTCGCTTCCGGCGCCGAACAGGACAGCTTTGTCGAGTTGTCCCGTGAGTTCGCGGAACTCGATCCTATCGTCGGTACGATCAACGCGTTGCGCGAAGCCCAAACCGAAAAGCAAGGGCTGCAGGAGATTCTCGACGACCGCTCCGACGCAGACATGACCGCCCTCGCCGAGGAGGAAATCGGGCCTCTCTCCGAGAAGATCGAGACGCTCGAGCATGAGCTCAAAGTGCAGCTCCTGCCCAAGGACGCGGCCGACGAGAAGAGTGCCATCTTGGAAGTGCGCGCCGGCACGGGGGGCGACGAGGCGGCGTTGTTCGCAGGCGACCTCTACCGCATGTATCAGCGCTTCGCCGACCGGCATGGCTGGAAGGTCAATGTCCTGTCCGCGAGCGAGGGCGCGACGGGCGGGTACAAGGAAATCATCGCCAATGTCACGGGCAAGGGCGTGTTCGCGCGGATGAAGTACGAATCCGGCGTGCATCGGGTTCAGCGCGTGCCCCAGACCGAGGCGCAAGGGCGGATTCATACGTCCGCGGCAACGGTTGCCGTGTTGCCGGAGGCCGAGGACGTGGACATCCAGATCGACGAAAAAGATCTGCGTATCGACGTCTTCCGAGCCAGCGGTCCGGGCGGGCAGTCGGTTAACACCACGGACAGCGCCGTGCGCATTACTCATTTGCCCACGGGTCTCGTGGTCATCCAGCAAGACGAGAAGTCTCAGCACAAGAACCGGGCCAAGGCCATGAAGGTCTTGAGTGCGCGGCTGTACGATCTGGAGCGCCAGAAGCTCGACGCCGAGCGGGCCCAGGACCGGCGCAGCCAGATCGGATCGGGTGACAGGTCGCAACGCATCCGCACGTATAATTTTCCGCAAGGGCGGGTCACCGATCACCGCATCGGTCTCACCTCGCACCAGCTGCAGATGGTTCTGGAAGGCGAGCCAGCGCTGGACGAAATCGTCGAGGCCCTGACAACCGAGGATCAGGCCAGTCAGCTTGCGGCCATGGAGGAGAGCGAGGCGTGAGCCTGAGCCTCCAATCGGCCCAGGCCCGCGCGACCCAGGTTCTGCGCGACGGTGGGATCGATACGGCCGCGCTCGATGCGCGGACCCTTCTGAAGGTTGCGACGGGGATGTCACTCGAAGCCTTGATCGTTAATGGCCGCGCACCGTTGAGCGCGCCATGCGAGACGCGCTTTGACGATTATGTCGCGCGCCGCCTCGCAGGCGAGCCGGTTTCCCGCATTCGCGGGACCCGCGAGTTCTACGGCCGGGACTTCAAGATCGATGCGCACACGCTGGATCCCCGCCCCGATACGGAGACCTTGGTCACAGCAGTCCTGGATCAGGCGGGAAGCGACGGGTTCCGCGGGCGGCCTTTGCGCCTTCTCGACCTTGGAACAGGGTCCGGGTGCATCCTCGTGACGCTTCTTGCCGAGTTGCCCGAAGCGGTCGGCACCGGCACCGACATCAATCCCGGCGCGCTGGAACTGGCCCGTGACAACGCGGCGGCTCTCGGTGTTGGGGATCGTGCGCGGTTCGCGGCCGCCGATTGGTTCGAGGGGCTGGCCGGGCACTACGACATCATCGTTTCGAACCCGCCCTATATCGCCAGCGCGGAGATCGAGGGGCTCGCACCGGAGGTCGCCCGCCACGATCCCTGGCCGCACTCGATGGCGGCACCGATGGGCTAGACGCTTATCGACGAATCGCCGCCGGTGCGCCGCGTTTTTCTTGCCCCGGGCGCGCCTGGTGGTGGAGATCGGGTGCACCCAGGCTGGGAGCGTTGTGGACATCTTTCGGGCAGGGGGGCTGATCGTCGCAGACGATGGAGTTCGGTCCGATCTTGCGGGTCTTCCCCGTTGTGTTTGTGCCAAGTTGTCGTGACCCCGCGCAGGTCGGAGCCTGCGATGTGCCAAAAATATGCTTGGAAAATCTGGATGTTCAGGCTAGGTTCTACCCAAGAAATCAGACTATATGGCGAGCCGCAGCAGGGATTAGGCTTCGCCGGTTGCGTGGCAACACCGCGGATATCCTTTCAGAACCTCGATTGACAGGCACCTCGCGCCTCTCGAGACGTTCAGGAGCCGTCGTATCGCAAAACAAATTTGCCGTGCCGACGCTAGCACCAGAGGCATTTCGCTTCGCGTCGGACACCGACTGAGACAAGGCAGCAAGAACAAGAACCGCTGAAAAAACTAGCAAGGCCAAGCCGGCTTTCCGGGCGCTTAGCATGCTCGGTTGGTCTTGGCCGATGATTACAGACCAGGGAGTGATGAGTGCGGCGTGTGCGCCGCCAATCAGGTGAATAGGGCTTATGAGGCAAGGACAACAGAATCGCAGGGGGCGCGGCCGTAGCCGGAAGCCCCAGAACCCATTGGCGCGGAACTACGAATCAAACGGACCGGATGTGAAAATCCGAGGGACCGCGTCCCATGTCGCCGAGAAGTACATGTCGCTCGCGCGCGATGCGCTTGCGTCGGGCGATATCATTACGGCAGAGAGCTATCTCCAGCACGCCGAGCACTACAACCGCATCATCATGGCGGCACACTCGCAGGCCGCCAGCGCGGCGCCGCAGGCCGGTGATCAGCCGCAAGGGCAGCAGTCCAATGGCAGTGGCGGCCGGAACCGGCAAGATGGCGACGACGGTGCCGAGAGTGATGCGGGTGAGGGAGCCGATTCCGACGTCAAGGAGGCCGGCGGCGCATCGGCCGAGGGTCGTGGTCGCGCACGGGGCCGGCAGCGGCGGAACGGGTCTCATGCAGCCGCAGAGGCGCAACCCAGCACGCAAGCTCAGCCTGCCGCGGAAGCTAGCCCTGCCGCTGAGGCGATCGGCGCCACGGAAGCCAATGGCTCTGATCAGCCCGTCGACGTGGCAGTCGCCGAGGAGAGCGAAGGCGCTTCCGGCGCCGTGAACTAGACGGCTCCGGCTTCTCGCGCACGGCGCAAACGGTTAGGGTTGGTTCCGCGCGATTTTAGCGAGGGGGCCCATGACCGATACACCGCCTGACATGTCCACAGCCCAACCCGTCTCCACGTGGCGGAAGGTCTTGGCTGGCATACTCGATTTCTTCACCATCTTTTTCGTCGCGGGCTATGCGATCGGTTACGCCACGGGCAATCTGACGGCGGAAGGTTTCGAGTTGGAAGGCGGGCCCGCCATTCTCTTCTTCGCCGCGGTCATCGCCTACTTCGTCGTGTTCTCAAAATATCTCGGCGGTACGCTCTGGCAGCGTATCTTGAAGACGCGATAGCATCGCGATGCTGCCATTTTTTGCGGCAGAGCAAGGCAAGCCCCTCTTTTCTGAGAGAAAACCGTCGCTATATGTCCGTTAACACGCCGCTGGTATGACCCATCCTCAGTGGTGCCCACCCCAATTCATCAATTCTGGCCTGCCCTCGTTTCTGGCCGCCTAAAGAGGGATCGACATGGATTTCGAGAAACTTTCCGACCGCTTGAAGGGTTTTCTGCAGGCCGCGCAGACGATCGCGCTGCGCGACGGCAACCCGCAAGTCACCCCCGAACATTTCCTCAAAGCACTTCTGGACGACGAGCAGGGGCTCGCCGCGGGGCTTATCGCCCGCGCCGGCGGTGACCCGAAGACCGCGCTCGCCCGCACCGATGCGGCGCTTGCCAAGCTGCCCAAGGTCTCCGGCTCCGGCGCCCAGTCTCCTCAGATGACGCCGGCTTTGGGCCGCGCGCTCGACCAGGCCGAGCAGATGGCGACCAAGGCCGGCGACAGCTACGTCACGGTCGAACGCGCGCTGCAGGCGCTTGCCATGACCGGTGAGGGCGAGACCGCCGCGATCCTGAAGGACTCCGGCATCACACCGCAGAGCCTCAACGAGGCGATCAACGATCTGCGCAAGGGCCGCACTGCCGACAGCGCGGGCGCCGAGCAGCAATACGATGCGCTCAAGAAATACACGCGCGATTTCACCGAAGCCGCCGAGAAAGGCGAGATGGACCCGGTCATCGGGCGTGACGAGGAGATCCGACGGACCATCCAGGTTCTCTCGCGCCGCACGAAGAACAATCCGGTGCTGATCGGTGAGCCCGGCGTCGGCAAGACCGCCATCGTCGAAGGCTTGGCGCAGCGCATCGTCAAGGGCGATGTGCCGGAGAGCCTGAAGGACAAGAAGGTGCTCTCGCTCGACATGGGCGCGCTGATCGCGGGCGCCAAATATCGCGGCGAGTTCG
Organism: Methyloceanibacter stevinii; assembly: GCF_001723355.1. NCBI lineage: Bacteria > Pseudomonadati > Pseudomonadota > Alphaproteobacteria > Hyphomicrobiales > Hyphomicrobiaceae > Methyloceanibacter > Methyloceanibacter stevinii. Next base: position 131,435 of record NZ_LPWE01000005.1, read on the forward strand.
AGGAGCGGCTGAAGGCGGTTCTTTCCGAGATCGAGGCCGCGGAAGGCCAGATCGTCCTCTTCATCGACGAGATGCACACGCTGGTCGGCGCAGGAAAAGCCGACGGGGCCATGGACGCCTCCAACTTGCTCAAGCCCGCGCTCGCGCGCGGCGAGCTGCATTGCGTCGGCGCGACCACGCTCGAAGAATACCGCAAGCATGTGGAGAAGGACGCGGCGCTGGCGCGGCGCTTTCAGCCGGTGTTCGTGGGCGAGCCACCGGTGGAGGACACGATCTCGATCCTCCGTGGGCTGAAAGAGAAGTACGAGCTGCATCACGGCGTGCGCATCTCCGATGCGGCTCTCGTGACCGCGGCCACGCTCTCCAACCGCTACATCACCGACCGCTTTCTCCCCGACAAGGCGATCGACCTTGTGGACGAGGCCTCTGCGCGCCTGCGCATGCAGGTGGACTCCAAGCCCGAGGAGCTGGACGAGATGGACCGGCGCCTCATGCAGCTCAAGATCGAGCGCGAGGCCCTGAAGAAAGAGACCGACACCGCCTCCAAAGACCGGCTGGAGAAACTCGAGAAGGAGATCGTCAATCTCGAGGAGAGCGCCAATGTGCTCACCCAGCGTTGGCAAGAGGAGAAGGACAAGCTCGCCGGCGAGCAGAAGATCAAGGAAGATCTGGATGCCGCCCGCATCGCGCTTGAGAAGGCCCAACGAGAGGGCGACCTCGCGAAAGCAGGCGAGTTGGCCTATGGCGTGATCCCCGATCTCGAAGCCAAGCGGAAAGAGTACGAAGAGAGCGAGTCCGCGTCCGGCGGGCTGGCCCAGGAAGTCGTCGAGCCCGACATGATCGCCGCCGTGGTCTCTCGCTGGACCGGTATTCCCGTCGACAAGATGCTGGAAGGCGAGCGCGAGAAGCTGCTCGCCATGGAGACCGAGATTGCCCGCCGCGTGGTCGGCCAGGAAGAGGCGGTCAAGGCCGTCTCCACCGCCGTGCGCCGTAGCCGCGCCGGCCTCCAGGATCCGAACCGGCCGCTGGGCTCGTTCATGTTCTTGGGGCCAACCGGCGTCGGCAAGACGGAGCTCTCCCGCGCGCTGGCCGAATTCCTGTTCGACGACGAGCACGCGATCCTGCGCGTCGACATGTCCGAGTACATGGAGAAGCACGCGGTGGCCCGCCTCATCGGCGCGCCGCCCGGCTATGTGGGCTATGAGGAAGGCGGCGCGCTGACCGAAGCCGTGCGCCGGCGTCCGTACCAGGTTATTTTGTTCGACGAGATCGAGAAGGCGCATCCGGACGTGTTCAACGTCCTCCTGCAGGTGCTCGACGACGGGCGCCTGACGGACGGGCAGGGCCGCACGGTCGATTTCCGCAACACGCTGATCATCATGACCTCGAATCTCGGCTCCGAATATCTGGTCAACCAGGCGGAGGGCGAGGATTCGGACGCGGTCGAGGCCCAGGTCATGGAGGTGGTGCGTTCGCACTTCCGGCCCGAGTTCCTCAACCGCGTGGACGAGATCATCCTGTTCCATCGCCTGCGCCGCGAGCACATGTCGAACATCGTCGACATCCAGATGCAGCGCCTGCAAAAGCTGCTGGCCGATCGCAAGATCACGCTGACACTGGACGACACGGCCAAGACCTGGCTCGGCAACAAGGGCTACGATCCCGCCTATGGCGCGCGGCCCCTGAAGCGCGTGATCCAGAAATACGTGCAAGACCCGATGGCCGAGATGATCCTGCAAGGCAAGGTCCATGACGGCGAAACGGTCGAGGTCTCCGTCCGCGACGGCGACCTGACCTTCAACGGCACGACGGCCAAGGAAGCGGCTTAGGGCAGCTTCGGCAGCTTCGCTGCTCTCTAGTGTCATGCCCGGGATTGTCCCGGGCATCCACGTCTGCCTCTAAGAAGATCAGCGAATGGCCGGGGTCCGCCCCGGCCATTTTTTGTGTTGCTTGGATGAAATTCACATGGGTCGCGTGCGACCAGTGCTATTCTTCCCGAGAGCTGCGATCCAGCTCCGACATCGCATCGGTGATTGCGACTGTCTCTACACTCACTCGGGTCACGCAGCCCAGCAGGTCAATAACCTTCTCTTTGTAGTCGGCGAAGCGGTAAGTGTTGAATTTTTCGCGGATGGTTGGATCGCGCGACTTTTTTCCTTGTGCTGATCGAGCACCCAGTCGATGGCTGAACGGTTGCCGAGCTTGTGGCTCCAGGCCGCCTCCGGCACGCCCGAAGAAGTGGCCGCCGTCAAGGACAGCTATACGGGGCAGTATTTGAAGGAGCTGTTGGGCGGACGCGGCAGCGTTGCAAAGGCGCCTGCGAACGCCGCTAGCGGCAAGGCGGCAAAGTCACCCTCTAAACGCAGCCCACGGAAGAGGGCCGAGGCCGCGGAGTAGCTGGGACGTCCGCTGTTGACGCAAAGCCGACAGTGCGGTGGGATTTATGAGTAACTGCCTAGTGACTGAGGAGCCTGCTCCGACGGCCTGACACCGGCGTCAGTTCTTTGTCTTAACCACCGAATGTTGCTTCTCGTCACGCGGTCTGACTGGCGAGCCTGCCTGCTTCGTGCTCGGCATGATAAAATTCATAAGCGCCGTATTATGCATGAGGCGGCTGGAGACATACTCGGCGCCGCGCAACGTTGTATGTCCATTGTCATAGAGAATGTGGGTCAAATCGCTGTCAAGAAGCGTGCACCGATGCTGTGGGCAGATCAAAGACAGTCGATCGAAATAGACCGCGCCGTGATGTTCGACGATACTGCGAATGCGTTTGTTGGTCTGACCAAGCCAGCTAAGTTTTAGAGTCTGACTGACTTCTTGCTCGATGAGGCGCAGAGTCGGCTCGCTATCATTACCCACAAGTTTGACACGCTTGGCGAAATACCTCGGGACGTCCGCGAACTCGGCAGTGTTCCCAAACACTGCGACCGGCTTTCCCAGTTTGGCAAGACGATTAAGAACCTTGGGCAGAGCGGAGATATGCCCCTCGGTCCATCTCGGCGCGATTATGTAACGGTCAGCATCCCATTTCATATTCGGGAAAATGAACCCATAATCGCAAGCTTCTCTCCGAGAGCTTCGTTGGGGAAATTTGCGACAGAGTCTGTTTGAAATTAGCGGCTGAAGGTTGACCTTTAAGTCGGCTAAATACAGCGCATTGAAGAGGTCCTTGGCATGACTGTTGCCGATCACTCCGACCTTTAAATAAGGGGTGACGCCTGGAGCCTTGGATTGCGTCAAAGGTCTACTTTGCGTGTCCTTGAGATACTGATCGACATATTTCCAGGTGGCAGACCGCTCCCGGTTTAGCTCGAACGAAAGGTAGTAGGACGAAAAGCGATCTCTGAAGCCATCATTCAGTGCGATTGCGGAGCCGACAGCCGCAAATGCGCCGCTGGCCACTACGGCGCCGATCAGGATCGTACGTCGTCCAAAAACGTGGCGTTGGCGAAACGGTGTTTCGACAAATTTCCACGTCGCTATCGCAAGCAGGAACGTGGCCGTCAGTAGTAATAGCTTGATTGCCAGTCCTGGTGGTTCTGGCAAGATCGCCTTAGAAAAACTCAGTAGAGGAACGTGCCACAAATATATCGAGTAAGATAACAGCCCCACGAGCACAAAGGGCTTCGAGCTCAAGATCCTGCCGACCCACGTGTCTGACGTTGCTGCGATTAAGAGAAGCGCCGTGCCTACTACTGGGATGAGACTGTAGAGACTTGGCAACGGAGTTCGTTCGTCTAGAAAGACGAACGAACCGAGCACCATCACTAGGCCTGCTAGCGAAAGGACATTGCGCGTCGTCACGCCAAATTCCGCCGCGAGATCTCGCTCCAGCAGTAGGACAGCGACAAGGGCACCAACCATCAGCTCCCATGCTCGGCTGGGCAGGAGGTAAAATGTAGCGCTCGGTGCGTATATCGAGCCCCACTGGGCCAGGGCCAATGAACCAAAGACAACGGCGGCTAGGCAGATAATGAGTAGATGTCTCTTGGCCGGCACAAACAGCAGGAGCAGGAGGGGGAAGAGGAGGTAATACTGTTCGACTGCTAGGCTCCACGTATGAAGAAGTGGTATTTCTTCGGCAGCCGGTGCGAAATAGTCATCTTGCGACCAGAAAAAAATGTTCGAGCCGAACACCGACGCGGCGGCGACACTCTTGCCAAAATGGATGAATTCGTCTGGGAGCAGAAACCGGTACGCGATCGCCACGCTCACCAGCATAACGGTAAAGAGCGCAGGCAGTATTCGTCGCGCGCGCCGTTCGTAAAATTCGGATACCGTGAATTTTCCCGATGCTCTCTCAGTCAAGATGATTGAAGTGATAAGAAAGCCGGAAATAACGAAGAAGACATCTACGCCGATAAATCCGCCACCGGCTTGCCGAAAGCCAGCATGAAAGAGAACCACGGCCATAACTGCAATGGCTCGGAGTCCGTCTACCTCCTTTCGATAGGCGATAGCCATCAATACACCGTGAAACGCACTATGCAGTTACCCCAGCGCACATCATTGCCTTTGCCGTTGCTCAAGACAACCCTGCCGCGCGCCGCAGGCGGATAACAAGCTCAGAGGTATGCTTAGGGACTTCAGGCGCCTCTAGGTTTCGATTGCTCGCGGTTTCAAAGATTGGTGCAGTTTTGGCACTTGGCAGACATCCACCCAAACCATATCCCCCTCCCCGAAACCTGCTGTACACTGCCTCCATCCCTCGTTCGTGAGGACGCGAGCTGCAGACCGTCTGCTCTCGGGGCGGGGGAT
>NZ_LPWE01000006.1 GCF_001723355.1 Methyloceanibacter stevinii
AGAACACGCGTTGGAGGACGTAAATAGTGTCGCCCGGCTGGACGGGATAATCGGTCGGCACCATGACGGTCGACATGACGCCGTCGAATTTGCGGGTGAGGCGGACGAAGCGCTGCTTGGCGCGGGGCGTGTAGCCCTCGGCGATGGCGACGGCGTTCTCGACTGTCAGACCCTGGGCGAACGGATATTGGCCCGGCCGCGTGACCTGTCCGAGGATGTAGAACGGCCGGTAGGTGATCACCTCGGCGGTGACCTTCGGATCCTTGATGTATTGGCTGCGCAGCCGGCTGGCGACCTGGCGCGCGAGCTCGTCGGCGGTAAGGCCCCGCGCGCGGACCTGTCCGATCAAGGGCACGGCGACGGTGCCGGAGGCTGAGACCGTATAGACGTTCGAGAGGTTCTGCTGCCCGAACACGATGATGCGGACGCGGTCGCCTGCATCGAGCGTGTAGTTGGCGTGGGGCACCACGGGGACGCCGGGCGGCGCGCGGCCTGCGCCAGGCGGAAACAGCTGGCCGGGCCAGGGCAGGGGCGCGGGCGTGGAAAGAGCGAGATCCGGCGTTGTCAGCCCCGGGATGGCGCCGCCCTTGCACCCCGACAGGCCGCTCGCCACGAGGACGAGCAACAGGGTGAGGATCTTCTTGGCACTGACCGTGATACGGCACGTGGTCATACAAGC
>NZ_LPWE01000007.1 GCF_001723355.1 Methyloceanibacter stevinii
GACTGGCGGTGCAGTCGACCGAGACGCGTAGGGCCTGGACTACGCGTATCAGTCGTGGACCATGATGAGAGACGCCGGTCTCATGACGATGGATTTCGAGGATTTCTGTCGTCAGTACGGTGTACGAGGTGAGGGAGGAAGAGACCTCGCCGAACCTCCACAGGCCGGAACTGATCCGGCACTGGCGCCAGTGGACGTACCCGACGAATATCGTGGAGCCGTCCAATGGTATCCCCTCGACGCCTACGCGTGGTCGGTGGCGCAACGTGCCGATCGCCGGATGTTCTTCGATGAACCGGGCTTCCTCGTGGGTCTCACCACGATGCGCGCTCAAGCTGTACCTCGGAAACCAGGAGGGTGCAATTGCGCACGCGATTGACAACGTACAGAACTGGCTCCCTGCCGTCATCACGCGCGATCTGACGTGTCGCACAAGTTCTTCGCTGAAGAGACGGGTCCGCTTGCGGCGACGTTTGGCGACACTGCGGGCGGCTACTGGATCGACCTCCGGGACCTCTTGGCGTACGGTGACCAGTTCATCAACTATACGCTTGATCCTGAGAACCAACCCGGCATTGTCCAGTTGCCTCTTGTCAACGGGAACAGGCGGTATCTCTCCACTACTGAGGTGCAATCGTGGTTCCTCGCGGATGTTGAAGACGGCGCGGACTATGAACAGATCGTCAGGGAAGACGGCGTGATCGCCCTCGGGATCCTCGGGCGGCAGTCGCCCAAGCCGGGACAGTTGGTCCTCGGTTCCGGGATGCAGGCCCCGGAACTGCCGTAAAGAGAAGGGGGGCCTCGCGGCCCCCCTTTTCACTTCGGGATCGGAAATTGCTGTAGTATCAGCGGATGCCCGAAGATCATCGCGAGCGCTACAGGTCCGGCAATCGGCCTCGTGGGAAAGCTCGTGGAAGCGCTGTTGCGCCTCATGCTCGTCCTCGCTAAAGTCGTCCACGAACGAACCATCGCGAAACGCTGCATGGAGCAGATAGAATGTCTTCTGAGCGGTATCGGCCATTACCGGGTTCCCTTTTTCTGAGCGGCAAAGGCGAGACGGCTTCGGCCCTCGCGAGACGAGCGAGCAGCTTATAGGCATCGCCTTTGGACTGCGCGAAAGCGGCCTCCTCGCGCCGACGAGCGCTTGCAGACTGCGGATTACGTCTCTGGTGAAGGCGAGTGCGTCGAACGCTACCGTGTTGTCCGCGTCCGCTTTGGGCGCGTTGTTGGTGGGGGTAGTCTTGGTCATGTCAGTTGCTCCAAGTTTTGCGCCGGGTGTCAAATATGCCGGCTCATTTGACTATGCGCAAAAGGACCCACAGTCAAGGGCTTGAGCGTAGCGACCCTTGACGGTGGGGCGTCGCCCCACTCTATCGCTTGCCCGACCGTGGGTCGGGCTTCCCTGCCCAAGAGAGTCTTTTATGACTTGACTCTCTCTGCACAAGTGACAGCGATGCAGACGCGATTTATACCTAAAGAGCGAGTCGAAGCGTTAGCTCGTAAAGCCCTGCTAGAGGGCGGGTGTCAGATCGACACATGGCGGGACGGATTGTCCCGCCGACAGGTCACATGGGACCTTGCCATGGAATGCTCATGGCCTCGCGAAGTCGAGTATGTCGGACGTGGTCCGCAGATCACAAGATGCCTAATAAGGTCATCTGTGTTATCCTGCGCGTAAGGTGCAGGAAATGCGACTGGTGTCGCGATATGAGGCGAAGAATGTGGACCGGTAGGGCCATGACCGAATACGAAATGTCCCCCCGGACATCATGGGGACCCTCACATGTAGTCTGGATGAGCATATCCAGCTAGATGCAGCCGTGCGCACACGCATGCGAAGGCATGGCGTCGATTTCGATGGTCTACCTAGCGTGGAGAAATTCGGTGCGCGCTGCGTCGAACTAGGGGCGCATATCACCCTCTGGCTCAAGAGGGTAAGGGCGCAAGGCGCTAAATTCAGATACCTGATGATAGCAGAACCGCATAACACGGATGCCATGGGGCAGCGCCCCCATGTGCATATGCTCATTCATGAGCAATCCGTGGGCAGTTTTTACACAGGCCCTCTGGGCTGGGTACGTGGAAAAAACGGGCAGTGGCATAAGGCTGTGCCTGACGACGCACCCTGCCGCCGTACATGGCCACTCGGATTTACCCGTTTCGAACGGGTGAGTGATGCCCGGTCTGCGCGGTATATCTGCAAATACGTCAGTAAGACTGCGATGGTTAGGATTCGCGCCTCGCAGTCGTATGGGGAACCTCCGCCATGGTACGCTCCAAAGGAGCATAGTGAGGAAATAATTTCCCACGTGAGTAATACGGACCCCTCCGAGGCGCCGGTGCGGGTCCATGACGAATGGTGCGCCGAATATTAGCCTACGGAGTGGACTGTGCCTAAATATTTTGGACACAAAACAACGTGGAAGTGGCGGACTGCCACTGCACAGGGCGGACCGATTGTCCGCCAAGAAAATCCGAAGTACTATAATAAGTCTTCGGACACGAAGTTTAAGGGGCCGACCTTAAACTTCCATAAGGATGCGCAAGGCACCTTTCGGTATAACCCGGCACACTCGGCCTCGGAAGATGTGCAGCGGGAAATGCATCGTCGTAAGATGGTGCAGAACTGGATGAAATACGGGAAGCAAACGCGGTCGGCCGCGTTTAAGTATATGTGGCGGTGGGGACCTTCGGGAACCCGCTACTAGACCCCGGTCTATGGCCCTACTCGCCGTTCAACATGCCTACTCCGGCTACGGAACCAACCCCGGCCGGATATGATATGGAGGCGGCCGGGTTTACCTACCAGTGGGGCCATAAGGACAACTGTAAGCAGTTGACAAACCAAGTAGTGTATACGTCGGGGTGCCTCAACCCGGCTTCGACGTATGAATGCCTAGGCGGACAGGCGATATTCGGTCCCGACTGGGTGTCGGGCGATACGCTGTCCGTGCCAGCGAATATGCGTGGCTTGTCGTTCACGCGTCGCTACAAAGTAGGGCCGATCCAGCGCACGCGTATGCAGGAGCACTGGTGCAGGACAACGCCACTCCCTGCCGTGGATATACCATGGCAAGATGAGGTGCCGGGAAGTCCGGCAAAGCCCGGTAGGGCGAAAATGGCCCCCCCGGAATACATGCCTAATCCTATAGGGGATACTCCATTCGAGACCGCCCAACTGCCGGGCAGGTCGCCGAAGATGGACATATGGCCGACCCCTGAAAATCCGCTTCCGGGGGGAGGGAGTTCGGGGGGCGGTGGTGCCAGTGGCGACTGGTCGCCTGTGCCAACTGCAACCAAAGGTCGCGATCCCTCGGTGGAGCCGGATTGGGAAGATGAAGAAGTTCCAAGCACTTTGCCTGACGAGGCTCCTATACCTAGTCCTCGTCCCGGTGGTGTATTTCTACCTGAGAATGCACCTGTTCCTACTCCGAGGCCTCCTTTTTATACTCCGCCCCGTCCTCCGCGCACACAATGGCCGCGTCCTCCGGGAAGGAACGAGAAAGAGGACAAAGTAAAGCTATTCGTTCAAAGAGGATGGTTCGGTGCCTGTCAAGGTTGTATGG
>NZ_LPWE01000008.1 GCF_001723355.1 Methyloceanibacter stevinii
GGACATGGAGATGTTTGGGGGACTGACAAGAACATCCAGCCGCATTGCCATTGCAGCCGCGCTTGGGCTTGGGGTTTACGCTCTGAGCGCTGCGCCTGCGAGTGCGCAGGGTTATGGCGGCAATTGCTGCGCGGATCTTGAAGAGCGGGTAGCCGAGCTTGAAGCATCTGCAGTGCAGAAGGGGAACAAGAAGGTATCCGTGACGGTATCCGGCTGGGTCATCGAATCGATGAACTGGTGGGATGACGGCGCGCTGACGGACAGCTGGGTTGGCACGAAGGACGCCGACCTTGGGTCTCGTTTTGCGATCACGGGTTCTGCGACGATCGCTCCGGGGTGGTCCGGCGGTTACAACTTGACGGTTACGACGCCTGGCGCTTGGGCCGGCAACCTCCTGAACGGCAACAACTTCGGTATCTTTTCGAACCAGTTTGCCCAGGATTCGCTGAGCCTTGGCAGCATCCAGACGCTGTACTCGTATATGTACATCAAGAGCGACGACTACGGCACGATCAACCTGGGCTATCTGAGCCCTGCGTCGGATAACGCGGCTGTTCTGGCCGACATCTCCGGCACGGTGATCGAATCGAACGCGGTGTTCTTCGAAGGCGGCGGCTTCCTGCTTCGTCCGAAGAACGCTGCATCGGGTTTTGCGGGTCTTTCCGGCATGACCTGGGGCAACTTCCTGAACTGTTCGCTGGTCGGCCCGATCGGCGGCGACTGCTACGGCGCCCCGCAGAGCGGCATCCGGTACGACTCGCCGACGTTCGGCGGCTTCCGGGTCGAGGCGTCCTACACGGACGACTACTCGAACAGCTTCCGCGGTGCGATCAACGACGCTCCTGAGATCTGGGACCTGGCCGTGTTCTACACGGGCGACTGGGCCGACTTTAAGATTTCGGCGGCTTATTCGTACACGCAGTCGAACGGCAACCTGTTCAGCGTGAACCAGACGGGCTCGACCCAGATCCACCAGTTCGGCGGTACGGTCATGCACGCTCCGACCGGTCTCGGTATCTACGGTTACTACAACTACGAAGAGATCGACGCGAACTACGTGAACTACAACGGCGTGCAGCAGGGTATCCCGAGCTGGGACTCCTGGTACTTGAAGGGCTTCCTGAAGCGGACGTGGAACCCGCTCGGCGCGACGGTCCTTTACGGCGAGTACGGCCAGTATAACGACGGCTTCAACGGCCTTGCGGGTGTGGACAACTGCGCCAGCTTCGCCGGGGTCGGCGGCACGGCCTCCAACTTCTGCGGCGCGAACGCTGCGAACACCCTGTTCGTGACGGGTTCGGAAGTGGAGCGTTGGGGTCTTGGCGCGGTTCAGGAGATCGACGCGGCAGCGATGCACGTGTTCGCTCGCTGGCAGCACCAGGCGGCCGACATCGACTTCATCGGTGTCAACTCCGTCGGCAACACGCAGGCTGTGAGCCAGGGCTTCGAAGACTACGATCTGTTCCAGGTTGGTGGGATCATCTTCTTCTAATCCACCAATCCAGACGACACTTACGGAAGCCGCCCCTCGGGGCGGCTTCTTTTTTTGCCTGAGACAATCCC
>NZ_LPWE01000009.1 GCF_001723355.1 Methyloceanibacter stevinii
GGCTTCGGCGATCGCCGCAAGGCCATGCTGCAGGCATCGCGGTCCTGACCGGCGGCGAGATGGTCTCCGAGGATCTCGGAATCAAGCTCGAGAACGTCACGGTGCAGATGCTGGGCAAGGCCAAGCGCGTCAGCATCACCAAGGACGACACCACGATCGTCGACGGCGTCGGCAAGAAGAAGGACATCGAGGCCCGCGTGTCTCAGATCCGTCAGCAGATCGAGGACACGACGTCCGACTACGACCGTGAGAAGCTGCAGGAGCGTCTGGCGAAGCTCGCCGGCGGCGTTGCGGTGATCAAGGTCGCGGCGCCACCGAGATCGAGGTGAAGGAGAAGAAGGACCG